>DTTG01000123.1 GCA_012964845.1 Fidelibacterota bacterium | reverse complement strand
AAGAAGATGAATGCGGTGTTTGCGGTGGAGATGGCTCATCTTGTGGTGGTAGTATAGACTATTGCCTTGATTTACATTCCGGTGCGAATCTGATTAGTTTTTATGCTTTACCCGATGATGTATCTATTAGCCATGTAATGTCTTCAATTGAAGGTAATGCTACGGGTGTGATTGGCGAAGGTGTGGCTGCAAACTATAATGGAACAGATTGGAATGGTAGTATAAGTACTATTAGTTCATTATCTGGATATTGGGTGATTGTGAGTGAGGCGGGTTCATTATGTATTGAGGATGGAACTCCCACTGACCCAGCTATTCAATACTCTCTTCACAGTGGTGCTAATTTAATTTCTTTCCCAGTTGAAGGCTCTGTAGAAATCAGTTCCAGTTTACCAGATGATATTGAAGGATCAGTTAGTGGTATTATTGGAGAAGGTGTGGCAGCTAATAATCAACCTCCCTGGCAGGGAAGTTTATCTGCTCTTAGTGGTGGAAATGGATATTGGATGATTACAACTGAAGATATTTCTTTCTCTTTTGATGTTAGTACCATGAGCAGGATTAAATTTGATGATGAGGTTGGATTAACAGCTCCAGATAACAAGGAAATCCACCAATCTACTCAGCAGGCATTCTATTTTATTGAAGACATTACCCTGGATGGAATACCAGTTTCAGATGGTGATTGGATTCTAACCTACAATGGAAAAACGTTGGTAGGTGCCCGCCAATGGAATGGAGCTTTTACTGATGTTCCAGCCATGGGTTATGATGGTGCTTTCGAAACTGAGGGCTACAGTAAGAATGGTGGTGTGCTCACCTTTAAGGTACAGCAGAATACCACTGGTAAAATTTATCAGATTATGGATGCTATCCCTGCTTGGGAAAGTAATGGGATTTTTAACCTTACCCAATTAACTGCCAGGGAAATTCCAGATGAATTACTGTTGGTGTCAGCCTACCCCAATCCATTTAATCCGGTAACAAATATTACTTTTGGTATAGAAAATGATGCGGTGGTAATGGCAAAGGTTTTTGATGTAACCGGACGTGAAGTCGCTGAACTTGCTAATGGTGTATATTCAGCAGGATACCATGTTGTTAATTGGAATGCTGATAGCCATTCCAGTGGACTCTATTTCCTTACTATTACTGTTGATGCTTTTGCATCTGGTAATGGACAGCATTCAGTTCATACTCAAAAACTCATGCTATTGAAATAAAGTACTGAAAAGAATAATTGAAACCCCGCATGTAAGAATTTATATGCGGGGTTTTTTTATGGGGGTTTAATTAATATAGGATGTAATTTAATCCCTCTGCAGCTTCGCAATCATTCTTTTCGGTAAAAAACTATTCAAATAGGTTGTTGAATAAATAAATAAATTATTACCAATTATGAGAAAAACTAAAATTATCGCCACCATAGGTCCTGCAACAAATTCTCGGGAGAAAATTGACCAACTCATCCACGCCGGTTTGGATGTAGTCCGTATTAATCTTTCCCATCATGCATCCCCATCTCATCTAAGAAAAACAGTTCAATTGATTCGAGAACAGAGTTCGAAATTTGAAAAATCTATTGCCATACTATTTGACCTGGGTGGTCCTAAAATTCGAGTAGGAAAAATCAATAAAGCTGAGGCAATTCAAATTAATGATGGGGATGAATATAGCCTGGGAGGTGATTCTTGTGATATCCCCATAAATATGGAATTAAGCTTTTCTGACCATACTAGGGGTGGAGAAATTAAAATAGATGATGGCAGTATATCTTTTGATATTGTGGCAGTTCAAGAAAACCATCTACAGATAAGGGCAAAAAATTCTGGAGAAATAACTTCTGGTAAAGGGATCAATTTTCCGGGAGTAAAATTAAATTTGCCATCTGTGACTGAAAAAGATTTTACAGATATTCAACTGGCTATAGATTTAAAGGCGGATTGGATCGCCATGTCATTTGTTCGCTCAGCAGATGACCTGAATCTCATTAGAAATGAACTGGAAAAACGAAATGTCAAAATTCCCGTAATCGCCAAGATTGAAAAACCGGAAGCCATTGAAAATCTGAATGATATCATTAATGCTTTTGACGGTATATTGGTAGCAAGAGGAGATTTAGGCGTTGAAATGCCTCTGAAAGAACTTCCAATTCTGCAAAAGAAAATTGTAAATCAATGTCTCCAAAATAGGAAGCCAGTTATAATTGCCACTCAAATGCTGGATACAATGATACATAACCCAACTCCTACCCGTGCCGAGGTAAATGACATTGCAAATGCTATTTATGATGGTGCTGATGCAGTCATGCTTTCCGGGGAAACTGCAGTGGGAGAATATCCTGTGGAATCAGTTCAGATAATGGCTGACATTGCCCAATCCGTTGAAAAGGATTTAGACAGGCAAAATTTCAACCGATATATTCTCAATGAATCAATGCATTATTTAGACAGCAGGGGATCTATTTGTCATGCTGCAATGACCATATCCAACGATCTTTTTATTAATACCATTGTTATTATGACCGAAAGTGGAGTGACTGCAATGAAAATGGCACAGCATCGACCCAGAGCCCGGATTTTTGCTCTTAGCCCAGATTCTAATGTTTGTCATCAATTGGCTTTGATTTGGGGTATTACACCATTGTTGGTAAATTCTGTTACATCCACAGATAAAATGATAATTGATTCCAGTGAATTGTTAAAAGAAAGAAAATTTATAAAAAAGGGGGATTCCTTTATTATTACCGCAGGTGTACCTGTTGGAGTAACAGGAAGCACCAATATGCTGAAGATTCATTCTGTGTAGGAATTTAATCGAAGTCCCCAAAAATAATTTAAAACATCTTTTGTTAAATGATTGGCTTGATATAAATTACTTACGCTAGACTTACGAGTATTTATCTTTGAAGCGATGAAATAATAAGGAAACTCCATGATAAGCCTTTCACCTAAAAAACAACGATTTATTAATTACATTAGTGATTTTACAAATACCCATGACAGACCTCCAACTTTTGTAGAAATAATGGCCGGACTTAATATTCTTTCTTTGGGAACAATAAACTGGTATGTAAATGAACTTGAAAAAGATGGAGTCCTCCATAGAATGCGTGGTAAAAATGGTAAACGGGCACTTTCTGTATTAGAAATGCATATTGATAATCGTCTTCCCTTGTTGGGCTTAATTGCGGCCGGTTATCCTCTGGAAGTTTTTGAGAATACTGAATATATGGCTGTACCTCCCCAATATATAAAACCTGAAAATTATGTATTAAAGGTCAATGGAGATTCCATGATTGATGATCAAATCCAAGATGGTGATTTTGTAATTATTAAAAGAGTAGAAACAGCCAATAATGGAGATACGGTTGTTGCTCTTGTGAATAACGAAGCCACACTGAAACGATATTATAAAAGGAAAAATGGGATTGAACTTCATCCTCAAAATACTGAGTTTGATATTATTAGGGTGAATTCGGAAGACGAATTTCAGATTAATGGTATTGTATTGGCAGTATTTCGAGAATATGATAGGAATTGAATAGAATAAAAAAATTCTAATCCTAACTTTCCTCTTTCTCCACATCCCTCCAACTAGCTAAAATTCCCCGACGGTAAAATGTATAAATTCACACCTAATAATATTAACCTCATATATGCCTGAACCAATATACGATGAATCAACAATAAAATCGCTGGATTGGAAAGAGCATATCCGTACTCGCCCGGGAATGTATATTGGGAAGCTTGGCGATGGGTCTTCTCATGATGATGGTATTTATATCCTCCTGAAGGAAGTGGTTGATAATTGTATTGATGAATTTATTATGGGACATGGAAAAACTATCGATATCAAAGTATCTGGTCAGAAGGTCACCGTGAGGGATTATGGCCGGGGTATTCCTCTTGGTAAAGTAATTGATTGTGTTTCAAAAATAAATACCGGTGGAAAATATGATACCGCCGCTTTTAAGAAATCTGTAGGTCTTAATGGGATAGGGACTAAAGCTGTAAATGCACTATCAGATGCTTTTACCGTGCAGTCCGTTCGGGATGGTGAGATGAAGTTGGTGGATTACTCCAAGGGTGAAATTGTACAGGATTATAAAATTGAAAAATCGTCACTTCGGAATGGCACAAAGGTAGTTTTTCAACCGGACAGCGAAATATTTAAAAACTTTCACTATTTACCAGAATATATTGAAGATCAAATTTGGAATTATGTCTACCTCAATTCTGGACTCAACATTCAATTCAATGGCGAAAAATATTTTTCTGAAAATGGCTTGAAAGACCTTTTAGAACGGAAAACGGATATGGAGAAAATTCGCTACCCCGTTATTCATTTGAGGGGTGATGATATTGAGGTTGCGTTAACACATGGCGACCAATATGGCGAAGAGTATTATTCATTTGTAAATGGGCAGCATACTACTCAAGGTGGTACTCATTTAGCTGCATTTCGTGAGGCAATTGTGAGGACTATGCGGGAATATTACAAAAAAGATTTTGATGCATCAGATATCAGGGCATCCATTATTGGAGCTATTTCTCTTCGAATTCAAAATCCAATCTTTGAATCTCAAACAAAAACTCGGTTAGGTTCAATTGAATTGAGCGATGATGGTCCAACAGTACGGATTTTCATTAATGATTTTATTAAGAGAGAATTGGATAATTTTCTACATCAAAATACGGATATTGCAGATTATTTATTAAAGCGTATTATGCAATCAGAGCGTGAGCGGAAAGATTTGGCTGGAATAAAAAAGCTTGCGAATCAACGGGCAAAAAAAGCCAACTTACATAACAAAAAGCTCCGAGATTGTAAAGTCCATTTGAATGATGAAAAAGCGGATGATGAAAAAAGATTAAATTCTACTATTTTTATTACGGAGGGAGATTCAGCCAGCGGATCCATTACCAAATCCAGAGATGTAGCAACTCAGGCCGTCTTTAGTCTAAGAGGAAAACCGTTAAATTCTTTTGGTATGAAAAAGAAAGTAGTTTATGAAAATGAAGAATTTAATCTCCTACAGCACGCTCTCAATATAGAGGAAGGATTGGATAATCTCAGATATAATCAAGTAGTAGTTGCTACTGATGCTGATGTAGATGGAATGCATATTCGTCTCTTAATACTTACCTTCTTTTTACAGTTTTTCCCAGATTTAGTCAAGAATGGACATGTGTATATTTTAGAAACTCCATTATTCAGGGTTCGGAATAAAAAGAAAACTTTGTATTGTTTTTCTGAAAATGAAAAAAAATCTGCTATCAATACCTTAGGTGGGAACCCTGAAATTACGCGATTTAAAGGATTAGGAGAAATATCGCCTGAAGAATTTGGTCTTTTTATTGGAGAATCTATACGGTTGGAGCCAGTAATCATCAGGGGAAAAACATCCGTAAACGACTTGTTGAAATATTATATGGGTAAGAATACAGAAGAACGTCAAAAATTTATAATTGAAAATTTACGTGTTGAAGATGACGAATTGGAAAATATCCATGGCTAAAGACGAAAAATTAAATGGCTCTGAAAATATAAAACTAAATTCTATGTCAGAAGAGAATATTCAGGAAGCTAGACCAGTTTCTCGCCTATATGAAAATTGGTTTTTAGATTATGCTTCCTATGTTATTCTTGAAAGAGCGGTTCCCCAATATGATGACGGATTTAAGCCAGTTCAGCGACGTATTCTACATGCCATGAAAGAAATGGATGACGGTCGTTTTCATAAAGTTGCTAATATCATTGGGCAAACCATGCAATATCATCCACATGGGGATGCAGCTATAGGAGATGCCCTGGTTAATATAGGGCAAAAAGCTTTGCTAATAGATACACAGGGAAACTGGGGAGACACCCGCACCGGAGATTCTGCTGCCGCACCACGTTATATTGAGGCGAGATTGTCCAAATTTGCCTTAGATGTAGTATTTAATAAAGATATTACTTATTGGCGGAATTCTTATGATGGCAGGAAACAGGAACCGGTGGCATTACCTGTTAAATTTCCGATGCTTCTTACCCAGGGTGTTGAAGGGATTGCTGTAGGACTTTCTACCAAAATAATGCCACATAATTTTTGTGAATTAATAAAAGCCTCGATTGACACATTAAATGGGAAAAAATCAAAGTTATTACCAGATTTTCCATCTGGAGGAATGGGTGATTTTACCCAATATAATGGGGGACAGAAAGGCGGGAAGGTGCGTCTGAGAGCTGATATAGAAGTTGTAGATAAATCCACATTGGCAATTACATCGGTTCCCTACAATACCACAACGGGAAGCCTCATTGATACTATCTTGAAGGCAAATGATTCTGGTAAAATAAAAATAAAGAAAGTAGAAGATAATACCGCTCAAATTGTTGAAATATTGGTTCATTTAAAACAAGGAGTATCCTCGGATGTCGCAATAGATGCACTATATGCATTTACGAACTGTGAGGTGAGTATATCTCCAAATTGTTGTGTAATTATAAATGATACCCCTCGATTTTTACCTATAGATGATCTCCTGAAAATGTCCACGGAAAATACAGTGGAACTATTACGTAAAGAATTAGAAATTCAAAAATCCGTATTAGAAGAGAAATGGCATTTTTCAACTTTAGAGCGAATTTTTATTAAGAATCGGATTTATCGGGATATTGAAGAGTGTGAAACCTGGGAGGCAGTACTATCCACCATTGATAAGGGATTGGGTCCGTTTAAATCTCAATTTAAACGGGAAGTTACAGAAGAGGATCTGGTTCGACTTACCGAAATTAAAATAAAGCGTATTTCTAAATTTGACAGTCTGAAAGCAGATGAACTCATTGCTAAAATTGAGGCAAATTTGGAGGAGGTTAAAAATAACCTGAATCATTTGACGGAATATGCTATTCGATATTTTGAGCAAATTCTAAAAAACCATGGTGAAGGGCGTGAGCGTAAGACTGAAATTGCCCAATTTGATACTATTAAAGCACGAAGGGTAGCTGCGGCAAATGTAAAATTATACATGAATCGAGAAGATGGTTTTGTGGGTTCTTCTCTTAGGAAAGATGAATTTATTTGTGATTGTTCCGATTTGGATGATATAATAATAATTAGACAGGATGGAAAATTAATTGTCACCCGAATTGGAGAAAAAACATTCGTTGGCAAAAATATTATTCATGCAGCCATTTGGAAGAAAAATGACAAACACATGGTGTATAACGTCATCTATTATGATGGAGGCTCCGGTATTTCCTACGCCAAACGATTTTCTGTAACATCAATCATTCGAGATCGTGAATATGATCTCACTCAAGGGAATGAAAATTCACAGTTATTATATTTCACGGCTAATCCAAATAGCGAGTCAGAAATGGTAATGGTGAATCTGCATAATTCTGCCAAAGCCCGTAAGAAGGTATTTGATTTTAATTTTGGAGAACTTGCTATAAAAGGGAGAGGGGTTAAAGGAAATATTGTTTCTAAACACCGGGTAAGAAAAGTAGCACAGAAGGAAGTCGGTGAATCCACTCTTGGAGGAAGAGATATTTGGCTGGATGAAAATATTGGCAGACTAAATACAGATAAACAAGGTAGGTATCTTGGTAGTTTTAATACGGATGATGCCATATTGGTGGTTTATGAAGATGGTGCCTATGAACTTACCGATTTTGAACTCACCAATCGATATAGATTAAATGAAATTAATCTCATTGAAAAATTTGCTCCGGATAGATTTCTAACGGCCGTCCATTTTGATGGTGGATCGCGAACCTATTATGTAAAACGATTCCTTATTGAAACAGCTACATTTGGTCGTCGTTTTGGGTTTATTAGTGAGGAGCGAGCATCTAAATTAGTTCTAATTTCTTCTGGTGGGAACCCAATATTAGAGTATGGTTATAGAACCAAAAGGGGTGAAAAGAAAACTCGCAAAGAAGATTTATTACAATTTGTAGATATAAAGGGTTGGAAAGCACTAGGAAATAAATTAGGCAATTACCTTCGTATGAGTGGTTTTAAATGGGTAGAAGAACCAATGATAGAAAATCCTGAATCTAATCTTGAAGCTAAATCGGAATTGACATTATTTAATTAGCCTATTTTAGGTGTAATTTTTAGGTTATGCGGTTAATCCATGTCAAGTTAGAGAAAATCCGAAATAAATTATTTGTAAAAATTCCGGAATTAATAGCCGAGGCATTACATCTCAAGGAAGGGGAGGAAATTGAAATCAGTATTCATTCTGAACCTGCATTTGCCCAGGGTGAGCTCTGGGGCGATGATTCTGAAGAAGTTGATGAAATCGATGATATTTATCTGGATATCTCCGAAGACCTGCACACCCTAAATATGTATAATCGAATTTATGTACCAGAAAAGTATCGATTTTTTTTCCCACCGGCAGATATTGATTTCTTTTTAACCACAAATGTGGGACAAATTAAGACTCATATTACAACAAGCGGATATTTTACTAAAGGAGTACGTTCATGGGTGGAAGTAAACGGTCCACTGGAACCTACGGATAGAATTCATGTTTTGCTTTTGGATGAAAACCGAAAGATATATTAAATGAATGTTGTAAGTGGAATAAAAAATAATTCAAATAATTAAGCTACAAAGGAAATACTATTGATCAAAGAACCAGTAATTGATTTACAAATGGCCAGGGAGCATGGGCTGTCAGATGACGAATTTAACCGAATTCTGGAAATATTAGGGCGGGAACCCAATTATGTTGAACTGGGTATTTTTTCAGTCATGTGGAGTGAACATTGTTCGTATAAGTCATCTATAAAAATGCTGAAGACATTTCCAAGGGAAGGAAGTCGTCTTTTAGTAGAAGCAGGAGAAGAAAATGCAGGATTGGTTGACCTGGGTGACGGCTTGGCAACAGCTTTTAAAATTGAATCTCATAATCATCCTTCAGCTGTAGAACCCTATGAAGGTGCAGCAACTGGTGTTGGGGGTATTATGAGAGACGTATTCACCATGGGTGCTCGTCCAATTGCTTCCATGAATAGCCTTCGTTTTGGCAGTTTAGAGAGAGCACGCAATCGCTATCTCTTAGATCATGTGGTAGAAGGAATTGCCGATTATGGGAATTGTCTGGGTATCCCAACGGTTGGGGGTGAAGTAGTCATTGAAGATTCATATTCCGGAAATTGTTTGGTTAATGCCATGTCTCTTGGAATTGTAGAAACAAAATATGTTTCCTCTGCCATTGCCAAAGGTGTTGGCAATCCCGTTTATATTGTAGGCAGTACAACTGGTAGGGACGGAATTCATGGTGCAACATTTGCATCCGTTGAACTTACCGAAGAAACAGAGTCCAAACGATCAAATGTACAGGTTGGTGATCCATTTACTGAAAAACTACTCATGGAAGCATCCTTAGAATTGTGTAAAAAGTTATGGTTAGTTGGTATCCAGGATATGGGTGCAGCAGGGATTACGTGCTCCTGCTCAGAAATGTCCGCAAAGGGAGAATCGGGCATAAAAATTGATTTAGATAAGGTACCCTTAAGAGAAGATAGTATGAACGCGTACGAAATTATGCTTTCAGAAAGCCAGGAACGAATGTTGGTTGTTATTGAACAGGGATTTGATAAAGAGTTGAATGCAATTTTTGAAAAGTGGGAATTGGATTGTACCCGTGTTGGAGAAGTAACGGACACCGGCATGTTAGAGGTATATCATCGTGGTAATAAGGTAGCAGAAATTCCTTCTGAAGAGTTGGTATTGGGCGGTGGGGCTCCCCAATATGATATGCCGGTTCGAGAGCCAGCCTATTTCTCTGAAATTAATAATTTTACTATTGATGCCATACAAGAAGAGGAAGATTATAATAAAACCTTGCTCACACTACTTTCAACACCAAACATTACCAGTAAACAATTTGTGTTCCGTCAATATGATTCAACCGTTCGAAGCAATACCGTTCAGGGACCAGGCGGTGCTGCAGCTGTCATCCGCTTAAAAGGAACACAAAAGGGCTTGGCAATGAGTACAGACTGCAATGGAAGATATGTGTATTTGAATCCCAGAATGGGCGGTCAGATTGCAGTAGTAGAATCTGCCAGAAATGTGGTCTGCTCTGGAGGTGAACCATTGGCAATTACTAATTGTTTAAATTTTGGCAACCCTCAGGATCCTGAAATTTATTGGCAATTTAAAGAAGCGGTTACGGGTATCGGTGAAGCCTGCCGTGCGTTGAATACTCCTGTAACCGGCGGGAATGTGAGCTTCTATAATGAAACGGGTGACACAGCTGTTTATCCAACCCCTGTTATTGGAATGGTGGGATTATTGGAAAATATCAATCAGAGTACTACCATAGAATTCAAGGGTGCTGGTGATTTTATTGTGACCCTGGGAGCATTAAACGGATGTTTAGGTGGATCTGAGTATCTTCGTACAATTCATGGAAAAATTCAGGGACCCATTCCACATCTCAATTTAGAATTAGAAATGGGAATCCAAGAGTTATGTCTTGAAGCAATTAAGAAAGGAATAATCAAATCTGCACATGATCTGTCAGACGGTGGATTGGCTGTGAATATTAGTGAATCAATCGTTCATTCTAAACAAGGCTTAGGTGCACGGTTGGATGTAGTACGAAAATTACAAAATAATGAATTATTATTTGGAGAATGTCAATCAGTTATCGTGGTAACTTTAGAGGAATCGGCCTTGTACGAATTGATTCTTCTTGCACAGAAATTGGATATGCATACGCAGACAATTGGCAGGGTGACGGACACAAATTCGTTGGTTATTAATGATCAAATTAATATTTCCAGAATTAAAATGGAAAATGCCTATTTCAATTCCCTCGAAAAAATCATGACCCAATAGATTATGAACAAGGGAAGAATTTATTTCAATCATTCTCCAAAACCAACAATTGGTGTTGAGGCAGAGCTTTTTACAATAAGCAAAGATTCATTAGACCTCTGCCCAATTGCTGAAGATTTGGGGTGTAGAAAAGAATTAATTCAATTAGGGGACATTGTAGAAAATAATCAAGCCCCTTATCAAAGGCAAATTATGCAATATAATAAGGATAATGAATTTTCAGATATTATTTTGTCAGCCATAAACGATTTAGAAAAAGGAATGGTAGCTGTATTATGATTGACAAATGGCTGGATGCTAATTTTGAAAAATTGGTAGGAATTAGACGTTGGATTCACCAACATCCTGAAGTTGGATTCAATGAACACGAGACTGCTAGATATTGCCAAAACCTTATGAGTGAATTGGGATTGGAAATTTGTAAAAATGAGGAAATGAAAACTGGTTTTTATTGTGATTATGGAAATGGAAATGGACCAACAATTGCAGTCCGTTGTGATTTAGATGCACTCCCCATTCAGGAAATAAATCAAATAGATTATTGCTCAATTAATTCTGGGGTGTCCCATGCCTGCGGTCATGATGCACATTTAACTAATATATTGGGACTGGCATCCTATATGGTTGAGTCTAAAATTGAAATTCCCGGGAAAGTACGTTTTTTATTTCAACCGGCTGAAGAAATTGCTCCCGGTGGCGCCATTGTAATGATTGAGGCTGGGGCGATTGAAGGTGTTGACCATATTTTTGGTGGACATATACTACCATCCCTAAGTCCAGAAAAAATTGGAATTCGATATGGGCCAATGGCGGCGGCTGTAGAGCAAATAGATGTAACCCTGAGTGGTCCCGGTGGACATACATCCAGGCCTGCTGAATCTGTTGATTTAATTTGGGCGCAAAGTCATTTGGTGATTTCTCTTGAAGAATCGCTGAAACATCACCTTGGACAACAAGAAAGAGTGGTGCTTGCATTTGGCAATGTAGAAGGTGGGCACACCTGCAATGTATTGCCTGATGAAATAAAAATGAAAGGCACCCTTAGGTATCTAAATATGGATATCGAAAGTAAATTAACGAAGATTATTGATAACACAATTCATGCAGTTGAACAATTGACAGATGCCAAAATAACCTGGTCAACTCCCTATGCAACGCCAGGGCTTACTAATGATAATAAGTGTACAGATTTAATTATAAAAGCTGCAAATGCGATCCTTGGTGAAGAGAATGTAATGATAATGGAGGATTCAAGTATGGGTGGAGAGGACTTTGCCTATTATCTTGATAAAATTCCTGGAGCCTATTTTAGAATTGGTTGTAATGACGGAAAGACCCGGGACATTCATACCAATAATTTTAATCTCGATGAAAATTGTATCGCTACTGCAATTAAAGTTTTTTCAGCAACTATTGATCATTATTTCAATGATTTAAAAATATAAAACGACTTCTCTTCGGTTAGATAAAATATCTAATCTCAATTCTCTCTATTAATTTGAAAAATTATACAGTTTTAGGACTTATGTCCGGTACTTCCATGGATGGTTTAGACTGTGGGCTTTTTGAAATCTCTCTCACTACTGATAATTACCTGAATTGGGAATTTATTGATTATACTACTGTTTCTTATTCAAAAGATATCCGAGAATCTATTTGTAATGCATTAGTAGGAGATGAAGCTCTTATTGACGCTGTTGATAGAAAACTAGGGAAGGAATTTTCTTTAATAACGGAACAATTTATTAAAGGTAGAAATATTGATCTCATTGCAACACATGGACAAACAATTGCACATGATGATGGTGTCAGTACACGACAAATTGGTGATGTACAATATTTAAAGAAAATCTTTCAAGTACCTATAATTTCTAATTTCAGGCAGGCTGATATTAAAGCCGGCGGTAATGGTGCGCCTCTCATGCCTTTCCTGGATTGGCTATTGTTTAAAGAATATGATCAAAATACTATCACTCTAAATTTAGGTGGAGTGGCCAATATCACCTATATTCTAAAATCCGGTAAAAGGAGTGAAGTGTTAGGATTTGATACTGGACCGGGGATGGCACTCATTGATGAAAGCTGTCAGTTATTTTTTGAAGAACCATTTGATAGAGATGGTGTACATGCTGCCGGCGGGAAGGTAAACCAGGAAATTCTGAAAGAGTTGATGGCACATGATTTTATTCAGAGAATACCTCCAAAATCTACTGGACGTCATGAATTTGGGCGAGATATGGTTAAGCAAATCATTCAACGCTTCCCTCGAATTTCACCGGACGACATGATTCGAACGTTTTGCGCCTTTACAGCTAAATCCATAGCAGAAAACCTGAATAAACATCTTAATTTTACCACTTCAGATTGCAGTCTAATTATCAATGGTGGGGGAGTATATCACCCTGTTCTGATGGAAGATATTCGAAATAGTACGAAAATATCAAATATTAAAACATCCGCTGAAATTGGGATAGATCCAGATATGAAAGAATCTCTACTGATGGCAGTATTGGGTGTCGCTAAATTAGAGGATATCCCAGCCAATATGCCCGCGGTTACAGGTGCAAAGGAGATGGTTGTTTTGGGGGATGTATTATAATGTTAGTTAAAATATTAAATAAAAGGAAAATAAATGAACCCATACATTTTTAGAAAATATGATATCAGGGGTATTGTAGAAACAGATTTTACACCCGATGTCGTAATAGATTTAGGCAGGGCATTTGGCACCTATGTAAAAAGATATGGGGGAGACAGGGTCTCAATTAGTGGAGATATTCGCTTGACTACTCCCAGACTCATGGAGAATTTTTCTCAAGGTCTGCTTGAAACTGGAATTACTGTTTTGGATATGGGAATTGTTCCCACCCCGGCAAATTATTTCAGCATGTTTCATTTTGATGTGGATGGCGCTGTGCAAATAACCGGCAGTCATAATCCCCCAGAATTTAATGGCTTTAAATTATCATATAAACAGGGTGCATTTTATGGTGACCAAATACAGGCTCTTTTGGGACTCATTAAAACCAGGAATTTTGAAACGGGTGATGGAAAAATTGAAAAAGTAGACATTATGAAACCCTATCAGTTAATGTTAAAGGAAAAAATTCATTTAGACAAACCAATGAAAGCTGTAATTGATTGTGGAAATGCAGCGGGATGTTTGACTGCTCCGCAGATTTTCAATGAAGTGGGGATAGAAACTACAGAACTATTTTGCGATGTAGATGGAACCTTTCCAAACCATCATCCTGACCCCACTGAAGATCATAATTTACTTGATCTTGTAGCTGAAATAAAATCGGGAAATTACGACTTTGGGGTTGCTTATGATGGTGATGCGGACAGAGTGGTGGCAGTAGATGAAAATGGGGGAATTATTCGATCTGATATATTGATGGTACTTTTTCTACCAGAAGTTATTAAAAATCCGGGTGATACTATTGTTTATGATGTGAAATGTTCACAGGCGTTGGAAGACATGATTTTGAAATATGGTGGGAAACCAGTCATGTGGAAAACAGGGCATTCTCTCATTAAAGATAAAATGAAAGAACTTGATGTAAACTTTGCTGGTGAAATGAGTGGACATATCTTTTTTGCAGATGATTTCTTCGGTTTTGACGATGCCATTTATGTGTCTCTACGGTTGGCGCAACTATTATCCAGGACGAATCGAACCTTATCTGAACTTACCTCAGAAATTCCTGTGTACCATTCCACCCCGGAAATGCGCTTAGAATGCAGTGATGATGAAGAAAAATTTAAAATTTCCAAAAAGGCAGATGAATATTTCACTGCTAATTATAACTGCAGCACTGTGGATGGGGTGCGCATTAAGTTTGATGATGGCTGGGGACTGGTGAGGGCTTCCAATACACAGCCGGTAATTGTCTGTCGGTTTGAAGCAAAAACTTTGAAGCGAATGGAAGAAATACAAAACGAAATATTGGATAAACTAGCGGAATTTGGAGAAATAGCGCTTGAGCATTGCTGATATAATTCCAGCTTATAGAGATGAAATTAATAAAGGACTATCGAACATTTACCCGTATGGTCCAGATTCACTAACAAAGCCTGTAGCTTATGTACTTCAAGGTGGCGGGAAACGACTCCGACCCTTATTAACAATATTCTCAGCAGAGGCCTGTGGTGGTATAAAAAAGGATGTATTTTCTGCAGCATTAGCTGTTGAAGTATTGCATAATTTCACGCTTGTTCATGATGATATTATGGATCAAGACAGTATTCGCCATGGCCAGCATACCGTCCATCATAAATGGGATGATGGTGTTGCCATTCTTACTGGTGATGCCATGCTCTCTCTAGCTCTTGGATTATTAAATCAAACTCCAGCGGTTTCTCATCTTCAAATGAAAATATTTATTGATGGATTATTAGCTGTCTGTGAAGGGCAGGCATTGGACAAAGAATTTGAAACACAATCTTCAGTATCGCTTGATGAGTATATTCAAATGATTGATTTAAAGACTGGTCATTTGATTGGTTTGGCAGCAGAATTAGGTGCTATCTCAACGGGAGTTGAATCTCATATTTGCGAGAAAGTGAGAGATTATGGGAGGTTGGTGGGGCGAGCATTTCAAATTCAAGATGATTATTTAGAAATATTTTCAAACAGTTCTAATATGGGTAAATCTTTAGAAAGTGATATAGTATTAGGAAAGAAGACCTTTCTAATGATTAAGGCCCTAGAGAAAAATAGTGGTGTTATTATTAAAGCTTTGGAAATAGCTCGCGTTGATTTTGAAAAGGGAATTGGAATAATCAGGGATTACCTGGAAAATGAAGGCATTAAAAATAGTGCCCAAAAAGAAATTGATGAAATTCTCAAATTGGCAGATGAAAAATTAAATGATTTACCTATTGATAAAGAAAAACTGCTTTATTTCAGTAAATTAATTAAAAAAAGAGGTAATTAATGAGTGAAACTATTTTAGACTTAAATACCAAACTTGATCAATCAGATATGAGGGGGGCAATCACTGGGTTTCCCAACCAAATTAAAAAATCATTTTCTATTATGAGTAGCTGGGTACCTCATAAAAAATATAGAGATATCCAAAATATAATGGTATTAGGTATGGGTGGTTCTGCTATTGGTGGAGATGTTGCTAGAGTATTGGCACAAAACGCATGCACAGTACCCATTTTTGTAAACCGATCCTACAACATCCCTGAATGGGTTGGTTCAAAAACGCTAATTCTGGCATCTTCTTACTCGGGGGGAACTGAAGAAACCTTGAGTGCATTTGCACAATGCAGAGAACGGGACTGCCCCATTATTGTTCTTTCAACTGGTGGTACAATTACTGATTATGCAGGTGAGTATGACTTAGATAAGATAACTATTCCTGGCGGATATCAACCGAGAGCAGCGCTGGGTTTTTCTTTTTCCCTGATTCTAATTCTTCTAAGTCGATTGGGTTTTGTACAAAATTACATTATCGAAATCGTAGAAAAATCCATTGAATCATTGAAGTCGTTATCAATAGAAATGAACAAAGCTGAAAATAAAGCACTCACAATTGCCGAAAATATTCACACTACCTGCCCCATTATTTATGGGAGTGAAGATTTAACCTGGGTTGCTGCAGTTCGGTTTAGAGGGCAATTGGCTGAAAATGCAAAAATGCTTTCATTTCATCATCATTTCCCTGAACAGAATCATAATGAAATTGAAGGCTGGACAGTTAATCCGGATATTATGAACAGGTTTTCCATTATTTGGCTAAAGGATGAAGATGATCACCCAGGTATACAGGCACGGATGCGTATTTCTGCCACCCTGCTGGAATCAAATGCAGGAAGTCAAATAGAAATCAGCCAGCTAGGAGCAAACAGAGTTGAACGGTTGTTAAAACTTATCCATTATACAGACTGGATTAGTTATTACGCAGCACTATTAAACAATGTTGACCCAACACCAGTAAAGCGAATCCAGGAATTAAAAATAAAAATATCGGAGGAACGATAATCTCTTATTGTATGTTCTGACGAGAAATATGTAAATTATCACTATGAATTTAGTAGAAGTTAAACGCATTTCTTATTATCCACCTTCCAAAGGGTATGCAGTATTGTTACAGGAAAAGGATAGTAATCGAAGTCTTCCTATAATTGTGGGAAGCAATGAAGCTCAGGCAATTGCCCTCTATCTTGAAGGTGTAGATATGCCTAGGCCAATGACACATGATCTTTTGATTAATGTCTTAGATTCTCTCGAAAGTGATATTAGACAAGTTACGATTGCACGCATGAAAAATGGGACATTTTTTGCAGAAATTGAGGTTTCAAATTCACAAGTCGGAGATATTATCATTGATTCTCGTCCAAGTGATGCCATAGCTATTGCCTTGCGGACTATGACACCAATTTATGTTTCAGATGAAGTTATGGAAAGAGCCGGAATAGATAACTATTCAACTGGCGGTGAAGTTGCTGAAACTGTATCTTCGGATGATTTATCAAAAGAAGAATCGGCGGGTTCAGTCATAGAAAACCTTGCCGAAGCGTTGGAAAAAGCTATTTCTGAAGAAGAATATGAAGTGGCTGCAAGATTAAGAGATCGGATTAAGCAGTTAGAAAAGAAATCAATGCTCTAAAAAAAAACTAATTGCTCGTTGAGCACCATCTTGCTCGGCAGATTTTTTTGTTGAACCAATACCTCTCCAAGAATTATCAGGAGAAATCACCACTTTAATTATAAATGTTTTTTCATGCTCTGGACCACGTGAGTCAACGATGATAAATTGAGGGGCAGAAAGGTTGTTTGTGTGGCAATATTCGATTAATTGTCCTTTGTAATTTACATCCTCGTCAGCCAAATGTTCGGATAAACAGAGGGTCCTTTTTATAAAATTAGAAACTTCTTTAAAACCACCATCAAGATAGATTGCTCCTACAATTGCTTCATAAACGTCTGAAGCAATATTGGTAATCACTTTTGGGTCATTGATGTTCACGCTCTGTTCAATCCGAATTACATCCATAACTTGCAGTTTTTTACCTAGCATAGATAGAAAATCCCGGTTTACTAAAGATGATCTTTTCTTTGTCAGTGTTCCTTCATCAGATTGAGGATATTTTTTGAATAACCAAATGGACACGGTTTGATCAATTATTGCATCACCAAGAAATTCTAATCTTTCATAATTTCCCTCGGAGTGGTTCTGAACAGAACGATGGGTGAGAGCTTTTTCAAGATAATAGGTATCGCCAAATGTATATTGGAGCAGTTTTTCGAATTGTTTAATCTCTGGAGATTTTTTGGAGAATAGAGCCTTTATTGTTCGAAAGAGACTCAATTTTCAAATGATTTAAAAACCAATACCGCATTATGTCCACCAAAACCAAATGTATTTGACATTGCATAATGGATGTCTTTTTCAACAGCAGTATTGGGTACATAATTCAAATCGCACTCCGGATCCGGTGTTTTATAATGAATTGTAGGGGGAAGAAAATTATTTTGAATACTCAAAAGTGATGCTACCGCTTCAACTCCACCTGCAGCTCCAAGCAAATGACCTGTCATAGATTTGGTTGAGCTGACGGAAAGTGTTTTTGCATGGTCTCCAAATGCTGTTTTTATTGCTTTTGTTTCAGTTTTATCATTAAATGGAGTAGATGTACCGTGTGCGTTAATATAATCAATATCTTCCGGTTGGCATGATGCATCTTCCATTGCTCGTTTCATTGCTCTTACCGCACCATCCCCATCGGGAGCAGGCATGGTGAGGTGATGGGCATCGGCTGTAGCACCATATCCAACTATTTCTCCCAGGATTTCTGCACCTCGTTTTCGTGCATGTTCCAATTCTTCAAGTACGATTATTCCCGCACCTTCACCCATTACAAACCCACTTCTTTCAGCATCAAAAGGACGGTTTGCAGTATCGATGTCTTCATTTTTTGTGAGCGCTTTCATATTAGCAAAACCAGCAACAGCCATGGGTGTGATAGAAGCATCTGTACCTCCGGTAATGATCACATCTGCATCCCCGTATTTAATCATTCTCAGAGAATCACCAATTGCATGACTTGCTGTGGCACAGGCAGAAACAACACAATAATTGGGACCCTTGAAGCCATACTTAATAGATACTTGTCCTGAAGCAATATCGGAAATCATTGATGGAATAAAAAATGGACTTACTTTTCTAGGACTAATGAGAAGTCTATTATGTTGTTCTTCAAATGTATTTAACCCACCAATTCCAGAACCAATTATCACCCCAATTTGATTTTTATCCAGTCTATCGTCATCAATTTTAGCCTGATTGACTGCCTCAGCACTTGCAATCAATGCCATAGCAGTAAATCTATCCATCCGGTTTAGATCACGCTTTTCAAAATGATCTTCCATATTAATTTTGAGTTCACCTGCAATATGAACATTAAAATCGCTTGAATCAAATAAGGATATGGAGCCAATCCCGTTGGCTCCACTTTTTAATCCATTTAAGAATTCTTGGGTAGAATTACCAATCGGGGACAGAATTCCTGTTCCCGTTACCACCACTCGTCTTGACATATTTATTTTTAGTTCAGCTTGGTCGAAATATAATCAACTGCTTGACCAACAGAAAGTAATCCCTCTGCATCCTCATCAGGAATTTCAATACCAAACTCTTCTTCAAATTGCATGATGAGTTCAACTGTATCAAGTGAATCTGCACCTAGATCATCAATAAATTTTGCTTCCATTGTGATCTTTCCATCATCTACACCTAGTTTATCGATGATTATTTCTTTTACTTTATCGTATTGTTCAGACATACTACACTATCTCCATTTTATTATATCATTACCATTCCACCATCCACATTAAAGGTTTGACCTGTAATATATCCGGCTTCATCTGATGCAAGAAAGCAAACCAAGTTTGCTACATCGTCCGGAGTACCAAGCCTTCCAAGGGGAATGGAGGATTTCAATTGCTCTTTTACTTCATCATTCAGTTCATTGGTCATATCAGTTGTGATGTATCCAGGGGCAACAGCATTCACAGTAATATTCCGAGATCCCAACTCTTTTGCCATTGATTTCGTCAATCCCATTATACCAGCTTTTGACGCTGCATAATTACTTTGCCCTGCATTACCGATTTGACCTATTACTGAAGTAATATTAATTATTCTACCAGCTTTATTTTTTATCATAGGGCGTGCAACCGATTTTATCCCATTAAAACACCCCTTCAGATTTATATTCATCACACTATCCCAGTCATCTTCTTTCATTCTCATAATGATATTATCACGGGCAATTCCAGCGTTATTTACCAAAATATCTATCTGACCCCATTTATCAATTGTGTTGGTAACTATTTCTGAAATTGAATTTAAATTAGATACATCACCCGCCATAGATTCAGCAATTCCACCATTTGAAATTATTGTCTCTTTTACTGCGACTAATTGATCAGAATTTCTTGCAATTAAAATTATTTTAGCCCCACAACTTGATAATTGTTTTGCAATTGCTTCTCCAATACCTCTGGATGCACCAGTTACAATGGCTACCTTGTCAGTTAAATTACAGCACTTCACAGGCATCCAAATGCTCCAATTTATCACAGGTAATAGTGGTTGATTCAGGGAAAATTTGTCGGTTTAATCCTTTAAGTACTTTTCCAGGACCCACCTCATAAAAATCTGTTATCCCCATTTGTTTCAGGTTCAAAATTGTGTCACACCATAATACTGGGTTTTCCAATTGGTTCAAAATATTATCACGAATAGCAGTAGCATTTGTAACGGGAGAAGCGGATACATTTTGATAAACGGGAATTTTTGCATTATTAAACTCAATTGAATCTATAACATCTAATAACGGCTGGCGAGCAGGCGTCATTAATGGAGAGTGAAATGCTCCTGACACATTTAAAGCCAATGCTCTTCTAATTCCAATTTCTTTTGCAGTGATAATGGCGTTTTTAATTGCTTTTATTTCGCCGGAAATTACCACTTGCCCTGGTGCATTAATATTGGCAGGAACAACAACTCCATCCTGTTTGCAAATAATTTTTAATTGATCATCATCAGCACCTAAAATGGCAGCCATTGTTCCAGGGGCATTTTTGCCTGCTTGGGCCATTTCGGATGAACGGACTTTTACAATTTCCAACGCACTTTCAAAGGAAAGTACATCTGCAGAAACCAATGCAGAAAATTCTCCCAAACTATGTCCTGCAACAGCATTTGCTCTAATATCTTTTTCTTTAAGAAATTTATCTACGATAATTGAGTGAACAAAAATTGCGGGTTGGGTGTATTGGGTTTCTTTTAAAGTTTCTTCAGGCCCATTAAATGAAAATTCTTGTAAATTGAACCCTAATATGTCAGATGCTGTTTTATAAATATCCTGAGCATAATTAGAGTTGTTGTAGAAATCTTCACCCATTCCAACATATTGGGAGCCTTGACCGGGAAATAGGAAAGCATTATGCATTAGCCTGCATACCCCATTTTAAGTACATTGCACCCCAGGAAAAGCCAGCGCCAAAAGTCGATATAATGACATTATCTCCAATATTAAGCATATTTTTTTCACTTACTTCTGCAATGCAAATAGGAATAGTAGCCGATGTTGTATTTGCATAAGTATCAATATTGATCATAACCTGAGATTCTTTTAATCCCAGTCTTTTTGCAGCAGCATCAATTATACGTTTATTTGCCTGATGTGGTATAAACAAAGAGATATCATCCCCTTTGAGATTATTTCGCTCAGCAACTTCGTATGAAATATCAGCCATTCCTCTTACTGCAAATTTATAAACTGTTTTGCCATCTTGCCTAACATAGTGGAGCTTGTTTGATACAGTTTCATGGCTGGCCGGATGTAAACTACCACCTCCATCGACTCTTAAAAATTCACCACCTGTCCCGTCAATCCTTAATTCTGAATCGATTATTCCAAATTCTTCAGATGGTTCTAGCAAAACTGCACCAGCACCATCTCCAAAAAGAATACAGGTGTTACGATCTTCATAATTTAAGATGGAGCTCATAGTATCAGCGCCTATTACTATCACCTTCTCACACCGTCCCGATACAATCAATGCCGCACCAGATTCCAATCCAAATAAAAACCCTGAACAAGCTGCTGATAGGTCATATCCCCAAGCGTTCACAGCATTTATATTTTTTTGAACCAGGGCAGCTGAACAGGGGAGTATCATATCGGGTGTTACTGTAGCAACAATTATTGCATCTATTTCTTTGGCATCTAAATCGTATCTTTCCATTAGATCACGAACAGCATTTGTGGACATATCTACTGTAGCTTCTCCCTTTTGTACTTTTCGCCTTTCACGAATGCCGGTACGAGTTTGAATCCACTCATCACTGGTTTCTACAAGTTTTGCCATATCATGGTTGGTTAAAACCTCTTTTGGGAGGTATTTCCCTGTGGCTGTAATATTTGCTTTAAGCTGGGTTTGTTTCATTTATTTTATTGTTTTCTTCAAAAATATCACTATGCCTGGAAAGTCGTTCAGCGATTTCGTCAATCAGGTTTTCTTCCAAAGCTTTTTGTGCAGCTATTAATGAGTTTTTAATTCCTCTGTCGGTAGATGATCCATGGCATTTCATAACCACACCATTGATGCCCAGTAATGGAGTGGCTCCATATTCCTCATGGTCTAATGTATTTGTGATATCATTAAAAACAGTAGTCAATATTGAAGCTAAATCCTTATCGGTAGCATGGGGCTTAATTCGTTCATGAATCCAGCCCATTAGGTGAGATATTATTCCTTCGGTGAGTTTTAGAACGATGTTACCTGTAAATCCATCGCAAATTACAACATCGGCTTCACCATCTAAAATATATCTGGATTCAATATTTCCAATAAAATTTCGCACATGTTTTTTTAACATAGGATATGCATTCGTTGTGAGTTCATTTCCCTTATTTTCTTCACGGCCGATATTCAGTAATGCCACCTTTGGGTCAGGCCTGTTTTCCAGATGTTCAATATAGGCACTTGCCATTAGAGCAAATTGTACCAAATGTTGTGGTTTGTTATCAGCATTAGCTCCTGCGTCACATAAGATAAATCCACCATTATTTGTAGGAATAAAGGGAGCAAATGCAGGTCTGCGTATTCCGGGAATCTTTCCAATTAAAAATAATGAAGAGGTTAATAAAGCGCCTGTATTTCCAGCACTTACAACGGCCTGAGCTTCATTATCTTTGACCAGTTGAATAGATTTTACTAAAGAGGAGTCTGGCTTTTCCCTGAAAATTCTGGATGCCCGCTCATTCATCTCAACAATTTCCGTTGTATGGATTATAGAAACATCAGATTCTTCTCGTCCGATTTCTCTAATAGAAGATTCTATTTGAGGTTTATCGCCAAGTAGTAAAAGTTCTGCAGCAGAATCGCCACAATGATCTAAGTAGGCAAATGCACCTTTAATATTTGATAAGGGTGCATTGTCTCCTCCGAGGACATCTAATGCTATTTTCATAAGCGGAAAGGCTTAACTTGCCTGAGCTGAAATGACGGGACGTCCTTTATAATACCCACAGTTTGGACATGCTCTGTAGGGTAATTTAGGTTGACTGCATTGTGCACATACACCCACTTGGGGGGTAGCACAATTCCAGTTTGTTCTACGCTTTCGACTGCGCGCTTTTGAATGTTTTCCTTTTGGTAATGCCATATTAAAAAAGTCCTTCTAAATTGGGTTATTTGCAAACTAACATAGCTAAGAAATTTAGGGAATTAAAAGTAATGTGAACAAGAAAAAGTCCAATGCTATTTCTTTTCTGAAGGAATGATATCTAGCCAGGTTTTTGCGTGGGTGATTGATTCAATTTGATCTTGGATTTTCTGAGCTTTATTTTTATTTGTAAAATTACCAATTCTAACACGGTACCAAACTTCATCTCTTTTATTTCTGTAATGTCGTTGAATATAAGCATCTAAACCTTCTTCAATAAGTTTCAATTGGTCTATACGTGCAAGTTCTAAAGAAGGCCATGCTGCCACTTGAATAGTGTAATGAATATCCTTATTCTTTATAACATTCTTTTTTTTCTGTTTTTTCGCTGGATTTGATCGTTTCCCTTTTTCTTTATTAGACCTTTTCTTCTTTTTAGTTGGTTTTATTACAGTTGATGGATGCTCGTCAATTTCAAGCTCAGGTTTTGCAATTGCAATGGCAACTTCTAATGTCTCGGCAATGGCTCTATAATAAAACAGCTCTTCTGCAATAACATCGTCAGAAATATCTGTGATAGAGAGGTGGATTTGATAGTCACCCTCTAATTCCGGTGAAAAAATAAGCATGTCATTTTTTAAATCAAAGGGTACTGCAATCTTGGATGGACCCGCCGGAGATTCCCATTTGAAGGTATAGTTTTCAGCATCATCATGGTAATCCTGTGAAAATACCTTTACGGTTTTGTTAACCATTACTTCCTGATAATCGGGGTTTGATCCACAGGCTGTGAATACAAGTAGAATTGCAAAGTGAATTAGTTTTTGCACAAATATTAACCTTATTGATTGGTAATAAGTTCAGACTTTGAAAAGAAAAATCCTATTTCTTTTTTGGCATTCTCATCTGAATCTGAGCCATGCACCGCGTTTTCTCCTATGCTGGTTGCAAAATCACGGCGAATGGTACCTTCTGCAGCTTCTTCAGGGTTTGTTGCGCCAATAGTTTCCCGCCAGGCTGAAACTGCATTATCTTTTTCTAATGCCAAAACCATTGACTGGCTGGAAGACATAAAATCAGTTAATTCGTCATAAAATGGTTTTCCCTCATGAATTGCATAAAAACCCTGTGCCTGAGCAAGCGTCATTCTAATGAGTTTAGCACCTAATATTTTGAATCCTGCGGAAATAATTCGGTCATAGATTTTCCCGGTATTTCCATTTTTTACTGCATCTGGTTTAATAATTGCGAATGTTAAGTTCGACATGTTTTCTTTTCCTTAATTATACGGTCATTTTTGATTGTAATGAATTTGCCATAGTTTTTCCGATTTCTGCGGGACTGTCGCAAACTGCAATTCCTGCATTTCTCAGGGATTCCATTTTATCTGCTGCAGTTCCTTTGCCGCCTGCAATTATTGCTCCTGCGTGACCCATGCGTCGCCCTGGAGGTGCTGTTTGTCCGGCAATAAATGCTACCACTGATTTATCAAAATTATTGTTTTGCATCCATTGAGCTGCTTCTTCTTCGGCACTTCCGCCAATTTCACCTATCATCACAACTCCATCCGTTTGGGGGTCATCTTTGAATAATGAAAGCAAGTCAATAAAAGTAGTTCCAATTATGGGATCACCGCCTATTCCAATACAGGTAGATTGCCCAATTCCCTGCTCTGTTAATTGATGTACCGCTTCATAGGTCAGTGTGCCTGATCGAGAAATTACCCCTACATTTCCGTGGGGTTTATGGATAAAGCCAGGCATAATGCCAATTTTACATTCACCCGGGGTGATAATACCAGGGCAATTTGGACCAATCATTCGCGTGTGAGAATTATCTAACGCCTCTTTCACAGGAAGCATATCCATTGTGGGGATGCCCTCTGTAATACAGACGATGAGGTCAACTCCGGCATCGATGGATTCGAGGCAGGCATCAGCAGCAAATGGGGGAGGAACAAAAATTACAGAGGCATTTGCTCCGGTTTCAGTAACAGCATTTTCCACCGTGTTAAAAATAGGAATTCCATTGTCATCTTTTTGTCCGCCCTTTCCAGGTGTCACTCCGGCAACAATTTGGGTTCCGTATTCCACCATCTGTTTGGTATGAAATGCGCCTTCTTTTCCTGTGATTCCCTGAACAACTAATTTGGTGTCATTATTGATTAAGATACTCATTTAATTCTCCTCCCCTGTTGCTTTTACTGCTTTTTCAGCGGCATCAGCTAAACTATTTGCAACAATAAAATTATGTTCTGCTTCTTTTAATAGATCTCTGGCTTCAATTGCATTTGTGCCCTCAAGTCTAATCACAACAGGAATTGCAACTTCTACCTGAGTGAGAGCATCAATTACACCTTGAGCTACACGGTCACAACGAACAATTCCCCCAAAAATATTAATGAGAATACTTTTTACATTTGGATCAGATAAAATAATCTTAAATCCATGAGCCACAGTCTCTGCATTTGCCACACCCCCAACATCTAAAAAGTTTGCCGGTTCCCCGCCATACAATTTAATTATATCCATGGTTCCCATTGCTAATCCTGCACCGTTTACCATACAGCCCACATTTCCATCCAGTTTTATATAATTCAGGTTAAAAGAATCTGCTTCAACTTCAGAGGGTTCTTCTTCAGACAAATCGCGCATTTCCTGAATATCTTTATGGCGAAATAGTGCATTGTCATCAAAATTTATTTTTGAATCTAAAGCTATAACCTCATCAGATTTTGTTACCACCAGGGGATTAATTTCCATAAGGGAGCAGTCGTAAGATTTAAACACTTTCCAGAGGGATAAAAATGTTTTCACTGCATGTTTGATCTGTACTCCGGACAGTCCAAGTGCGAAAGCAAGTTTACGAGCCTGAAATTGTTTTAAATCCTGATTGGGTTCAATCCATTCTTTAATTATTTTTTCAGGGGTTTCAGCCGCCACTTTTTCAATTTCAACACCGCCTTCAGATGAAACCATAAATACAAATTTGCCGCTGCTTCTATCTAAGACAATGCCCGCATATAATTCCCGAGCAATATCAGAGGCTTCTTCAATCAAAAGGCGTTGTACGCATTTCCCCTCAGGACCCGTTTGATGGGTAATGAGATTCATGCCATAGATGTCATTGGCATATTTTTGGACTTCTTCAGCTCCATTTGCGAGTTTAACACCACCACCCTTGCCTCTACCTCCGGCATGAATTTGTGCTTTTACAACAACCCGGTCAGTGTCCAGTTTCTTATATGCTTCCATTGCTTCTTCTACACTAAATGCAGGGAATCCATTTGGAACTGGAACTCCCGCATTACGAAAGAGCTCTTTGCCCTGGTATTCGTGTATTTTCATATTTTCCTCAATTAATTTTTAAGTATTCGAGTGCCTGCCTGCTTCTGAATCGCTTTCCCAATATTTTCAATGGATGTAATAATTACTTCTTCACCGTGATGGTTTAAAAAGTAGAGTGCAGCTTTTATTTTTGGTTCCATTGTTCCCCGCCAGAATTGACCATCTTTGAGCCAGCCTTCCATATCTTTGGCAGTAGTATTTCTTATTATTTCCTGCGAATCAGTTTTGAAATTCAAATAGATATTATCTACATCCGTTATAATAAATAGTTCCTGTGCTTTAATGATTCTTCCCAGCAATGCTGCCGTCATGTCTTTGTCAATTACGCCATCCAATCCTTCAAGTGATCCATCTTCTAAATTATAGGCAGGAATGCCACCACCACCGCCAGCAATGACTATGGTGCCAAAATCCACTAAATGTTTGATAGACTTTCCATTAAAAATGTAAAGCGGAGCAGGGGAGGGCACCACTCGTCTCCACAATCCCGGTTCCTGCTCTTTCATATCCCAACCATATTTATCCATATATTTGTGGGCTTGTTTATCATCATAAGAAATACCAATAAATTTTGATGGATTATCAATTGCCGGGTCGTTTCCATCAACCTTCATTTGAGATATAAATGAAACTACTTCCCGATTAGAATCTACATTATATAGAGCATTCTGTAGGGATTGCTGAATCATATATCCCATGGCACCCTGGGTATTGGCAACCAAAACTCCAAGAGGGAGAGGGGGTACTTTCTCAGCAGCAATCTCATTTCTGGAAAGTTCTGCACCAACTTGTGGACCATTTCCATGAGTGATACAGATATTATAGCCAGCCTGAACAAAGTGCATCACACCTTTAAGGCTATTTTTTGTATGCTTGAACTGTTGATTAATGGTACCAGCTTCAGACTTGGGCGATAATGCATTGCCTCCAAGCGCAATCATAACGGTTTTATTATCAGCCATCAATACCTGTCAAACTGCAATTAATTAGATTTAGAAAAAAACAGTATTATAATTAATTTTCACCCATAAATGGATAACGGTAATCTGTTGGTGGATCAAAGGTTTCTTTCACAGTTCGAAGGGAAATCCAACGATATAAATTCAGTGGTGATCCGGCCTTATCATTTGTTCCCGATGCCCGGCTTCCCCCAAATGGCTGTTGACCCACAACTGCACCAGAGGGCTTATCATTGATGTAGAAATTCCCAGCAGATTGAGAAAGCATTTTTCTCCCAGAATCCACAGCTTTTTTATCTTTAGCAAATATAGCACCTGTGAGACTATAAGGGGATGTTACATCGACAATGGTACATATATCATCCCAGGATTCATTGTACAGATAAATAGTGAGAACTGGTCCAAAAATCTCTTCTTCCATGGTTTTAAAATAGGCATTTGTGGTAAGAATAGTTGTAGGTTCAATAAAGTAACCTTTTGTTTTATCATACCCGCCACCTGAAATTATTTCCGCTTCAGATGAGTTTTTAGCATAATCAATATAGCTGGAAATATTGTCAAAAGACGCTTCATCAATGACAGCATTCATAAAATTTGAGAAATCAATCACATCACCCATTTTAATATCAGCCACTTGAGAAAGATATTTCTCTTTAACGTCATCCCAAAGTGATTCTGGAATATAGCAGCGGGAAGCAGCCGAGCATTTCTGTCCCTGATATTCAAATGCGCCCCTCACCATAGCAGTTGCCAATGCTGCTGGATCTGCAGATTCATGGGCAAGTATGAAATCTTTACCGCCAGTTTCGCCCACGATGCGTGGATAGGTATGGTAGGTTGAAATATTATCTCCAATCCGTTTCCACATTCCCTGGAACACTGCTGTTGAACCGGTAAAGTGGATTCCTGCCAAATGAGGGCTGTCCATAACCGGATTACCCACTTCACCTCCAGATCCAGGGAGAAAGTTTATTACCCCATCGGGCAATCCAGCTTCCTGGAGAAGTTTCATTATAAAATATCCTGAATACACGGATGAGGAGGCGGGCTTCCAAAGCGCCACATTACCCATTAGGGCAGGGGCTGAGGGCAGATTGCCTGCAATTGAGGTGAAATTAAATGGGGATACAGCAAATACAAACCCTTCTAAGGCACGATATTCCAAGCTGTTGTGCATCCCTTCTGGTGAAATGAGGGGTTGATTGTTACAAATTTCTTCAGCAAACTGACAGTTGAAATTGAAAAAGTCTATCAGTTCACAGGCTGCATCAATTTCAGCTTGAAATACATTTTTACTCTGGCTGAGCATGGTGGCAGCATTGATGGTATCGCGCCATGGTCCAGCTAATAATTCAGCGGCTCTACGAAAAATAATCGTTCTTTCTTGAAGAGGAGTGTTAGACCATGAATGCCACGCTTCCAGCGCAGTATCAATAGCTTGATGTACTTCCTCCGCTCCGGCTTTATGGTAATCAGCCAAAATATCTTGGTGGTCATGGGGTTTGCGGCATTGTTCCTTATTGCCTGTAAAAATTTCTTTGCCGCCAATGATGATGGGGATGTCATAGGACTCATTTTCCATTTCGGCTAATTTGGATTTAAGACTGATACTTTCTGGAGAACCGGGGGTATAATCCCGGATAGGTTCATTTACAGCAGAGGGTATTTCTAGAGTAATTTCTTCCATGGTTTAATTCCGTTTAATGATAAATAATGATTTTAATGAAAGCGCTCCGATTTTGGAGCGTGGAAATTTACTTTGTATGGGTTTTGGAGAACAAGAATTTAGTTGGAGATTGAGGCAAAGAGTTGCAAAGTTACAAAGTCACTGATTTGAATTTCACTAATCCCTACTCGTCATTTACTATGCACTATTCTTTTTAGTGCCTAAGTGTCTGAGTATAAAGTTCATAATTGGTTGAGCAACCATAATCAACTTACAATTCATAATTAACAATTATAATCTTATGTTGTTCTCATTTAAATTTTCGTTTTAATCTTTCCCTATGAAAACAAATCGAAATGATCCCTGTCCATGCGGCAGTGGAAAAAAATATAAAAATTGTTGTGAACAGAAGCGATTTCAATCTGGGGATGAAAATCGAATAACTCGCTTGCTAATTACTG
>DTTG01000122.1:7367-8664 GCA_012964845.1 Fidelibacterota bacterium | reverse complement strand
ATCCAAAACTAGTATTTCATACAAAAGCTATTACAATGCCGGAAATAAAGACATCTGAAAAAGAACTGAGCACAGTTTATAGTCCTGCCCAGGTAGAGGAAAAGTGGTACCCCATTTGGGAACAATCGGGCGCATACAAACCTGCCGAAAATGGATCTGACAGTTTTACACTGATGATTCCCCCGCCAAATGTTACCGGCATTCTACACATGGGGCACGTGCTCAACATCTCCATTCAGGATGTGCTTGTCCGTCGTGCCCGTATGCAGGGAAAATCTACCTTATGGTTACCGGGGATGGACCATGCCTCCATTGCCACTGAAGCCAAAGTAACCAAAATGCTCAAAGAAGAGGGCATTAATAAACGAGATATTGGCAGGGAAGAATTTCTAAATCATGCCTGGAAGTGGAAAGAAAAATACGGTGGTATTATTTTCCAGCAGCTAAAAAAACTGGGCGCTTCCTGTGATTGGGACCGTGAAAAATTCACCATGGATGCGGACTACTCAAAAGCAGTAATGAAGGTATTTGTTCAGCTTTATAATGACGGCTTGATTTACCGCGGTGAACGCATTATCAACTGGGATCCAGAAGGACAGACAGCCCTCTCTGAAGAAGAGGTTATTCACAAAGACACTAAAGGACACCTCTGGCATTTTCGTTATCCGCTTAGTGATGGTAGTGGTCATTTGGTCGTGGCTACTACCCGCCCTGAAACCATGCTGGGAGATACCGGTGTTGCGGTAAATCCTAAAGATGATCGCTACACAGATTTGGTTGGAAAGACGGTTCTCCTCCCCATTGTAAATCGAGAAATTCCCATTTTTGCAGACAATTATGTGGATATGGAATTTGGAACGGGTTGTGTAAAAGTTACTCCGGCTCATGACCCCAATGATTTTGATATGGGTGAACGCAACAATCTGGACATTATCAATATATTCCATGCCAATGCTTCACTAAATGAAAATGCTCCTAAGGAATTTCAGGGATTGGATCGGTATGAAGCCCGGAAAAAAGTGGTTAATGAGTTAGACTCTCTGGGGCTGCTTGAAAAAATTGAAGATTATGAACATTCCGTAGGGCACTCAGAGCGAACGGATGCAGTTATTGAGCCCTATCTCTCAAAACAGTGGTTTGTAAAAATGCAGACTTTGGCAGAACCGGCCCTTGAAGTGGTAAAAGATGGCAAAGTAAAAATATATCCTGAACGCTGGGTGAAGACCTACAATCACTGGCTGGAGAATATTAAAGATTGGTGTATCTCGCGACAACTCTGGTGGGGGCATCGGATTCC
>DTTG01000122.1:0-7267 GCA_012964845.1 Fidelibacterota bacterium | reverse complement strand
GATCCGGATGTATTGGATACCTGGTTCAGCTCTTGGCTCTGGCCCTTTGCAGCTTTGGGTTGGCCAGAAGAAACGGAGGACCTAAAAAAATTCTACCCTACACAGGATTTGGTCACTGGACCCGATATTATCTTTTTCTGGGTGGCTCGAATGATAATGGCAGGCCTGTATTTCAAAAAGGAAATCCCCTTTTCTAATGTGTACTTCACCGGAATTATCCGCGATGATCAAGGCCGAAAAATGAGTAAATCCCTGGGAAATTCTCCCGATCCTCTGGACTTGTTTGAAAAATATGGAGCTGATGCGGTGAGGGTATCTATATTGATGATTGCCCCTCAGGGATTAGACATTCTTTTCAGTGAAGAACGGCTGGAACAAGGCAGAAATTTTATGAATAAACTCTGGAATTCAGCCCGCTTTATTCGAATGAATCTGGATGAAGGTCTGCCGGAAAACCTCTCTGCTCTGGATGATAAAAAATTAGATTCTACCGACCGTTGGATACTTTCTCGATTAAACAATGTAATTGATGCGGTGGATAATGCCTATTCAGAATATAAAATGAATGAAGCTATTAAAAAAGTGTATGATTTTACTCGTGCCGATTTTTGTGACTGGTATATTGAATTTGCTAAAACCCGATTTTATGGGGATGATGCAGAAGACAGAAAAACCGCTCAGATTTTATCGGTACATGTCATGCGAATCATCCTGAAACTCCTCCATCCTTACTCTCCATTTATTACGGAAGAGCTATGGGAATCGTTTAAAAAGCCGGAAGAGAAATTGTTAATCTCGGAGACATGGCCTTTATCTGATTCAAAATGGATAAATAATGATGTGGAACAGGATGTCCAAATTTTAATGGACGTGATTTCTGCAGTAAGAAATATTCGAGCCAGTTTGAATGTGTCCCCAGCTAAAGAAGCTGATCTTTCCATAAGGGGTAGCAAAAACACATGTGATACCCTTTGTAAAAATGAAAATTACATCCAAAGACTGGCAAAATTAGATGCAATACATTATGGAGAAAAAACAGAAAAGCCCGCTCAATCTGCAACCGCTGTAGTAAAGGGATTAGAACTATTTGTTCCCCTTGCGGGATTAATTGACATTAGTAAGGAAGTTGAGCGATTGGAAAAGCAAATTCAGGATATGGAGGGAAGGCTAAATGCTGTGAGCAGAAAATTAGACAATGCTAATTTTGTTGAGCGCGCACCGGAAAATGTTATCACCCATGAGCGGAATAAAATGCAGAATTATCAAGCTGATTTAACAAAATTGCAGGAAAATTTGAATTCATTACAAAATTAAATTTATTTAATAATTACCGAAATTAACCGCTGATGACTTCAGCAACCACATATTATCAAACCAATCTCACTACAGATATAACCTACCTGAAAGGGGTTGGTCCACAAAGGGGGGGTGCCCTTAAAAGATATGGCATTGAAAATGTGGGGCAGCTCCTACATCATTTTCCTCGCCGATATTTAGATCGCACCAATATCAAAAATATACGTGAAGTTAAAATAGGTGAAGAGGCAGTCATCATCGGAAAGATTGCTTCATTTGGTATGCAACAGGCAAGGCGCCGTCGATTCTTTCAAATGACCCTGAACGACCCAACGGGATATCTCACCTGTGTTTGGTTTAATAGCATTTCATGGATTGTAGATAAATTTCAAGAAGGGGACTCCATTGCCGTATTTGGGAAAATGGAATTCCGGAAGGGATTTCAAATTATTCACCCGGAATTTGATATTCTGGAAGAAGGGGAAGATCCTGTAAACACAGGGAAAATTTTAGCCCAATATCCATCCACCGCAGCATTAAAAGCTGTTGGATTAGAAGGGCGTGGATTTAGAAGAATTATTAATGTAGCCCTGGAATTGGTTTTGGAGGAAATTGAGGATTATTTTACCCCTGAATTTCGAGATGAAGAAAAACTATTATCCCTCCATGAAGCATTGGAACAAGTTCATCAGCCCGATGACAAACCAAGTTTAAAAAATGCTATATACCGTCTCAAATATGATGAGCACTTTTTTCTTCAGCTTCTCATGGCGCTCAAAAGGCAAGCCAAAGAAGAAAATTCAGGTCGGGTATTTTCCCAGCGGGGTAAATATGAAAAGGATATTTTTAAAAGCCTGGACTTCACCTTAACCGATGCCCAGATTAATGTGCTCAAAGAAATTCGCAGTGATTTGGCCAGAAGAAGTCCAATGAATCGTCTCATCCAGGGCGATGTGGGTTCTGGAAAAACTATCGTGGCAGTACTGGCAGCAGCCATTGTTATCAGTCACGGTTCCCAAGTAGCAGTGATGGCTCCTACGGAAATTTTGGCGGAGCAGCATTATTCCAGTTTTTTACAATTTTGTAAACCAGCCAACATTAAAATTGCCCTACTCATTGGAAATCAGAAAAAAGCAGAAAAAGAGAAGGTGTATTCTGAATTAGAAGCGGGCGAAATACAATTGGTTGTTGGAACCCATGCGCTCATTCAGGAAGGTGTGACTTTTCAAGATTTAGGAATGATTATTGTGGATGAGCAGCATCGTTTTGGAGTAGAACAGCGGAAAGCTCTTATTGATAAGGGGTATTCTCCAGAAGTATTGGCTCTTACTGCTACACCTATACCACGAACATTGGCATTTACTATCCATGGTGACATGCATATATCTATTATTGATGAACTACCGAAAAACCGTCTACCCATTATTACAAAAGTTGTGGAACCAGCGCGAATGGATCAAGTTTATGATTTTATGAAAAAGGAAATGGATGCAGGCCATCAATGCTTTGTTATTTATCCCATTATTGAAGAATCCGAAAAAATGGATTGGAAAGCATCAGATACAGGGTTTAAAAATTTAAGTAAAAAGGTGTTTGCAGATTATAAAGTGGGTTACATCCATGGGAAAATGAAAAAGAAAACCCGTGATGAACAGATGGCAGCCATGGCAAATAATGAAATTCAATGTCTTGTGGCCACCACCGTTGTGGAGGTGGGAATTGATATCGCCAATGCCACCGTGATGGTTATCGAAAATGCAGATCGGTTTGGACTGACACAGCTCCATCAGCTGCGAGGGAGAATTGGAAGAGGTAGTTCCCAATCATATTGTGTGTTAGTGAAAAATAGTAAATCGCCTGAAGCAGAGCATAGATTAAAAGTAATGGAATCTACAAGCAATGGTTTTAAGATATCGGATGAAGACCTTAAATTGAGAGGTCCGGGAGAGTTCTTTGGAACACGACAACATGGATATATTAAATCAAAAATTGCTAATTTTGTAGAAGATGGTCCTATCATTAGACAAACACGAAAGCGTGCATTCGAAATGGTTGAATATGACCCCAAACTGCAGCTTGATAAACATCAAAACATTAGAAAACAATTTAAAGAAAACTATAGGCACATGCTAGAGTTTGTAAATATCAGTTAATTCAAAAAGGTAAAAATGAATAATCTCAACAAAATATTAGCAGCTATAGTTTTTGTATTTTCATTGGTGGTATATATTATGACAATGGCTCCTACCACATCCTTTTGGGATTGCGGTGAATTTATTGCCACCTCCGTAATTATGGGGGTTCCCCATCCTCCGGGAACTCCCTTCTTTCTCCTTCTGGGAAATTTCTTTTCTCAGCTCCCAATTTTCGCCGATACTGGGGCAAGGGTAAATCTCATATCTCCTATTTTCAGCGCATTTGCTGTGATGTTTTTATATCTCATTATTGTCCAGCTTATTGAAGAGTGGCATGGTAAGGCAAAAACCTGGCCCGACTTCCTCATTACTTATGGCAGTGCAATTATTGGGGCGCTTACTTTTGCCTTTACTGACTCCCACTGGTTTAATGCCGTTGAAGCCGAAGTATATTCCATATCCACCTTTTTTACCAGTATAGTGGTTTGGCTCATTTTAAAATGGAGCACAAATTCAGGCCATGCCGGCAATGTTAGGTATATTCTCATTATCGCTTATATGTTCGGATTAGCTATTGGTATTCATCTGCTGAATCTTCTCGCTCTTCCGTTTATTGCTCTCATTGTATATTTTAATAAATATGAATTTAAGGTAGGCACCTTTATAGCCACCATGGGAATTACCCTTTTTACTTTTATGGTGATTTACTTGGGAATTATAAAGGGTATCCCCAATTTAGCCAATAGTTATGGATTAAATTTCCCCATTATTATAGTGCTGCTTATCTTTTCTGCAACTGCCTATGCTGTCTGGAAAAATCATAATCAGCTTTCTACTATTCTGGCTTGTTTGGTATTGATCCTTATTGGATTTTCAACGTACACCACCATATTTATCCGAGCCTCACAACATCCCAATATAAATGAAAACAACCCAGATACTATTAAAGGTGCATTGGCATATATGAACAGGGATCAGTATGGCGACTGGGAAATTTTGAATCCTGCTTTTACTATGGGAAGAGCTGAATGTTCTTACTCCAATCGTTGGACTACTAATAAAAGTAATCCCACCACCAGTGAAGAATTGAATTTTCTCTGGAATTATCAAATTAAGGAAATGTATCTCCGTTATTTTGCCTGGCAGTTTGTGGGAAAGGAAAATCATGAAGAGCGAAGTTGGGAATTAGTCACATTAAAAGGGGATGTCATTAAAAAATTACGAGGAGTGGATTGGGGTAGGTATGGCCTTCCGTTCCCCTTGCTTTTTGGTATATTTGGAATGATATTTCATTTTACCAGAGATTGGAAGCGAGCCTTGGCAGTGCTCTCTTTATTTTTGGCTACGGGTATTATGATCATTTTGTATTTGAATCAATATGATCCTCAACCTCGAGAGAGGGATTACTCCTATGTGGGCAGTTTCTTCACTTTTTCAATTTGGATTGGCATGGGTGTAGCAGCGCTTCAGGAGAAAATAAAAGAGTGGCTGGAGGGAGTAGAAATCGCTGCTTTTGTTTCCATTGGTCTCACCGGAATTATTTTTGTTGTCATGCCATTTACCATGCTGGCAACGGATTTTAAAGAACATAACCGTGATGGTAATTATGTAGCCTGGGATTATGCTTATAATATGCTGAACTCCTGTGAGCCCAACGGCATTATTTTTACCAATGGCGATAATGATACTTTCCCGCTTTGGTATATTCAGGAAGTAGAAGGGGTGCGTAAGGATGTGCGCGTGGTGAACCTCAGTCTGCTGAATACACCTTGGTATATTGAACAGCTGAAAAATAAAGAGCCTAAAATAAAACTAAACCTTAAGGACGAAAATATTGCTAAGCTTGACCCTGTTTTTGGGACGGCATACGCCCTGAATAAATGGACAGAAATCTGGCCAGAATTAAAAGCACAGTATAATCAATACACCAAAGCCCAATATGGGACTAGCTATTCGGTTTCAAATTTTGGTATTCTGAGTAAATGGGGACCGGTTGACGCCCAAATTAAAGATGGTGAAAACCAAATCAGTTGGCAAATTCGCCCTAAGCTCAGTAATTATCTGCGGGTACAGGATATTATGATTCTTCAAATTATTGAGGATGCTATAAAAGACCGCCCCATTTATTTTGCAGTTACAGTAGCACCAAATAATAGAATGGGATTAGATAATTATCTGGAGATGGAGGGGTTGGTATATCGAGTCACATTTGAGGAATCCCCTAAAAGTACATCCATGCCCAGGCTGAATTATGACCGCATGGTGCAGAATATCACCGAGGCTCCCGATTCGTCACAAAAAATTATCAACCCTGATGATTATTGGAATCATATTAATGCAGGAAAGGGTATTTACCGCTATACTAACCTGGATAATGGAGACGTATATTTTAATGAAAACATCCAGCGCCTAATTCAAAATTATAGATCCAGTTTTCTACAGATTGGTTTACAAAATCTGTATTCTTCAGATGAGGGTGGAAAAGCGAAGACCTTGGATATTTTAGATAAGATGGATAATTATTTCCCCCAAAATGTTATTCCCACAACTGATGCAGAGTTGGATATTCAAATTGGTAGAATTTATATGCAGGCCGGGAAACCTGAAGAATTGAAAAATCGTCTGAAATCTGTGCAGCAGCGCAAGGACATCTCTTTGGAAACACAAATGTATATTGGTCAGATATATATGAATGAATTTAAGGATTACGATGCTGCAATTGAACATTATGAGAATTTATTTGATGAATATCCTTACATTCCTGATTTTCTCTATACTTTGGTACAAGCTTATGCAAAAGCGGAACGCCGATCTGAAGCTGTGGAAGTATTAGAACTCTGGCTGCGCTCTCACCCCAATGATTCCCAAGCAATTGACTGGCTGTCTATTCTAACACCACCCGCTCAATAATGTCCCAGAGTTCCACTCACCCATTGGTGTCAGTGGTGATTCCCCATTATGGCGGCACGGATATTCTTGGTGAATGCCTTACTTCGCTGAATAAATGTTCCTATCCCAATCTGGAAATCATTGTTGTAGATAATGCTTCGCCAGATGGCTCGGTGCAGTTTATCAAAACAAACTTTCCAGGCATAAATCTCATCCAGTCCGAATATAACCGCGGCTTTGCTGGCGGCTGCAATTTCGGCGCTCAGCATACTGCAGGGGAATATCTGCTCATTTTGAATAATGATACTACCCATGAACCCGATTGGATTGATTGCCTGGTTAAAATGATGGAGTCCAATCCAAAAATATCATCCGTTCAGCCCAAAATAAAGAATTATGATAATAGGGATTATTTTGATTATGCCGGTGCCTGCGGTGGATTTATGGATAAATATTGTTTTCCCTTTGCCCGGGGCCGGATTTTCAGTACGGTTGAAAAAGATGAAGGTCAATATGATGAATCTATTCAAATATTCTGGGCATCTGGAACGGCTTTCCTTACTCGAAAGAATGTTTTTGATAAAGTAGGCGGATTTGACGAGATTCTTTTTGCTCACATGGAAGAAATTGATTACCATTGGAAGTCTCAAATGCTGGGAAATGAGATTTGGGTTGAGCCAGCATCCGTCATTTATCATAAGGGGGCAGTAACTCTTCCGGTTTCATCCCCCAAAAAAACCTACCTGAATTATAGAAATAGTCTGATTCTTCTTCTGACAAATTACCCAAAAATGACACCAATAAGGCTACTCTTTCCCCGGTTATTTCTGGAATTTATTTCCCTATTGAAAGAGGTAATTACTTTTAAATGGGGTCATGCCTTTGCGATTTTAAGATCTTGGATGTGGATATTGAGTCATTTGAGCCTTTTAAAGAAAAGGCGAGAT
>DTTG01000121.1 GCA_012964845.1 Fidelibacterota bacterium | reverse complement strand
AATAGCTCTGAATGGGGGAAAACGATTGAGGAGTACCTGCAATTGACTCGCTCTAACGTAGTATTTTACGATGGTAATGAATTTACCATTGCAATAAAAAAATTAGGATACGCAAATGGCATAAATGTAAGTGAGGATGGCAATATCCTGTATGTAGCAGAAACGGTTGGGAAAAAAATATCAGAGTATGCTATTGATAAAAACTCTAATGCGCTCACTTTTATTCAATCTACAGATTTTAATTCTGGAGTGGATAATATAGAACTGGATAAGGAAGGAAATCTCTGGATTGGTTCGCATCCCCAATTACTCACTTTTACACGCCATGCCAAAAACAGTGATATATTTTCACCATCCCAAGTATTTAAGGTTTCATTAGGAGATGAAAATCAAGTTGAGGAAGTTTATCTCAATGATGGTGGTGAATTGTCAGGGTCCAGTGTTGCGGCCACCTGGGAGAATAATTTGCTAATTGGTCCTGTGTTAGAAGATCATTTTCTCCATTGTAGGTACAACAAAGATTCACTAATTGAATAGGGTTTGCTCCTCTATTTAAAGCTGTTGTAAATTACTAATGGGTTTTAACTTTCTTCATTTGGGAGACAATTAATATGAAATATTTGAAATATTACATTACACCTGTTTTATCCCCCATTATTATTATTGGAATATTACTTGGTGGCCACTGGATGTGGCTGGGCTTCGGTGAGTTGTTAATTGTAATGATTATTGGTGATTATGTATTAGGGGAAGATGCTTCCAAACCAGAATATAATAGTCCATGGCTGATTGAGCTCCCCTTGCATTTAGCTCTTCCCATAATAATTTCCGTCCTTATCAGCTTTGCATGGTCAGCGGGGCAGGGAGCGACGGATTTCCTGGGTATAGGTAGCGCACTGTCTCAAATTTTCAACTATGATTTTATCGGAGCAAGAAACAGCAGTATATGGTATCACTATATTGGTGGTATTGTGAGTGCGGGTTTTATAGTTGCCGGATATGGTACCAATGCTGCTCACGAGCTTACCCATAGGGTAAAAGATAAAATAGCTATGTTTGAAGGCAGGTGGCTTTTATCTGCAAGCTGCAATGCTGATTTTGCCATTGAACATGTCTATGGGCACCACGTAACTGTAGGGACTGATGAAGATCCCGCCACCGCAAAAAAGGGAGAAAATGTTTATACTTTTGCATTGCGGTCAACTATTTCAGGTCATTTCAGTGCCTGGAAACTTGAATTAAAAAGATTGCAGAAAAAGGGAATTTCGATTTATTCCATTCAAAATAGAATGTTTAGCGGATATTTAATGTCCATTTTCTGGTGTGCTCTATTTTTTATGGCAGGTGGATATTTTGGAATATTCCTCTTTTTATGTCAGGCAGCCATTGCAAAATTTATTTTGGAAATTGTGAATTATATGGAGCATTATGGTCTCTCCAGGCATCCTGGTCAGCCAATAAAACCTGAACATTCATGGAATACCAATCAAATTATGAGCGGAATAGTATTATTTTCCCTCACACGGCATTCTGCCCATCATGAAAAAACCATGACAAAATTTTGGAAACTTGATCCCTATGAAGATGCACCTCAAATGCCCTACGGGTACTTGACAACTCTCTTTATTTGTCTCATCCCACCACTCTGGTATTCAGTTATTTCTACCAGATTATCAGATTGGGAAGCAAAATACATTATAAAAGCATAATTAAACTTTCCTAAATCTGCTGTAACATTTAATTACAACTTAATTCTAATATAATTTTCGAATTAGATGTAACTTCCTCGATATATAAAAAATAAGTTTAAAGGAAAGGAAACACCATGTATAAAACATTTGTAAAAATCACCTTAATAACAATGCTGCTCACACCTCTCTTTTCCCAGGTTAGTAGTGGGGGTGTGCCAAAATCAATTCAAGCTGGATTATCAACTGTAGTGCCCTCTGTAATTCTACCCCATGTTGATAAAGAATTGCTTTTGGCTGAAGATAAAATTGAAATGGCCAAGGATGTTCCCTATCGATTTGGTACTCCTATTGAAGTTCAATATAACCTGCATAATTCAGGAGTTTGGGAGGATGTCACTGGAGGCAGACTTTGGCGGTTGTCTATAAAAAGTGATGATGCCTACTCTATCAATTTGCTATATGACCGCTTT
>DTTG01000120.1 GCA_012964845.1 Fidelibacterota bacterium | reverse complement strand
TCTGTGGATTTAATATTATACCGCCATGATGTATTAGCTGAAACCAACGAACAAACTAGTGATGCGGACTGGGAACTTATTTCCTTTCATGCTATTCCTGAAGGTGTCCATGATATGCCTATGGGTCCAGTTACCATGATGCGAAATCAACTACAGCTTACCGGGGGTACAAAAGCGCATTATGAATCAGATGATTGGGCAAAGTCGGTTAAATTCTGGCAGGAGTACGCAATATTAGATTTAAAATGAATATTTAGGATTCATTAAAATGGGATATTATTTACATATTTACTTTTTCAATTTAAATATCTGTACCGGTTTTTCAAAGCCTTTCAATTCATGGGAACCAAAATCTTCAATGTCATAATCATCCTTCACGAAGAAATACGTATCTTCATCCATCAGAATATCTCCGGGTTCACCGGGGCCATCTAAGCGGGATGCCTTATTCACCACTGATCCAATAACCGTGTAATCCACCTTTTCAGGCGGCCCTATATTCCCCACCTTGGCATATCCTGTGGCAATCCCTACATATACAGAAAATGGAAACCGATTCTGGACTTTATACTTTTCATCCAATTCGCCTGCTTTCTCCTGCATTGCAACTGCTGACTTTATCGCTGCTTGTGCGCTGGTCACTCCATCCGGCGGATTTTCAAAAAATGCCATGATTCCATCCCCCATATATTTATCAACAATACCTTTATTGGCAAATACAATGGATGTCATAACAGAAAAATATTCTTCTAAGACATCCTGCACTTCAGCCGGGTCTGCCTTATCTGTAAATGAAGTGAAACCAGCAATGTCAGAAAAAAGTACAGAGATCCGCTTACGCTCTCCCCCTAATTTCAGCATATCCGGATCGTTCTTTATTTTATCCATCAAATGGGGAGACAAATAACTTTGCAGACTGCCTTCTAATACACCCATAGTGACTTGAGATTGATATACCAAGTAAATCAGCATAAATCCACAAGCGGTAATAAGAGGAAGAATTACCCATAGAATGGGTACCAGTCTTCCAAAATAAATGAATGCAGAAAAGTTCAGTATAATATATCCAATTAATAATCCTGCGGATATTAAACCAAATTTAAGTACATCAGTTTTCACAGCTGAAAAGCCCAATGCCATAAATAGAATTAGTACCAGAATTAAAGGAGTAAATGTAGATGCTGGATAGATGAATGATCCCTCTAAAATATTACTCATAGCAATTACATATATTAATGGATTGGTTAATTGACCGTCAATAGGTGTGATGCTAAAATCTTTTGCAGGCATTGAGGTGTCACCAAATAAGACTGATTTTCCCTTCAATTCCAAAGGTTTTCTGGATCCAATTATTTCCCATGCTGGAATGCTGGTAAATTTTCCCATTTTTATAAGATTTTGAATTTTGTTATTCCCCAGATAATTAATCAGCATGTTACCTTGGCTATCTAATGGAATTTTTAAATCTTGATTTCCATTTTCTGATGGGAAATTGTGCAGAATCATTAATCGATTGCTCACAACTTCAATATTTTTCAGATTATAATCCAGATGTTCACTGATCAGCCGAAGGAAAAAATGTGGTACCAACATTCCGTTTATTTCACCTACCACGGGGAGTCTGCGGAGAATGCCATCGGCATCCGGCTCAATATTGGCAAACCCTAATCCTGCGGATATTTCCTGAAATGGTTGTTTTGTTTTATATGGTAAATCTACTATATGCTGAACCAATCCCGGTTTTATGAGTGGTAATTCATCATAACTTAATTCTTTAAGAATGCCTTTATGTTTGTGTGTATCAAGCGTTTGTTTCCCATCGCCAAATTCCACTATATAAGGATTTACTGTAACATAAGAATCTCCAATTGCTGCTAACAATCGCGTCCACCCACTGGTATCAATACTGATAGTGAATACGATGTCCAAGCCCAGGCTGGTAGGACCTCCAGCATTAATTTTTTCAATTGTTTCTGCATAGTTAGGATAGGGCCATAAATCATAGCCGGATTTCTCCTTAGAATAGTCATCAAGGTTTACCATGACAAGTGCTGGATCAATGCCCGGATCATGTTCAAGATAACTGCGCAGTGAATATTTGAGATCGGTTAATTTCAGCTCAAAATGTTCGGTAAGAATTGGAAACATCCCTATAAGCAAAAGAATAATTAC
>DTTG01000119.1 GCA_012964845.1 Fidelibacterota bacterium | reverse complement strand
CCAATCCGATTTGTACCAAGCCGGGATCAGTCACAAGTAGAAGACTCTTCAAACCTCGTTTCTGAATGGCAGGTGCTAGATCTTTAAGAGCATCTGCACCATAGAATAAAACAGTGGGGAAATTGTATTGATTCATTCTAACTTAAATAATCTCAAAATATCGATCCCGCATCCAATACCAATCGGGGTCATCTTTTTTCTGCTCCTTGTAACATTTAGCTTCCCATTCACGGGTAAGGGTGAAGTGATTCACCCAGGCATCGCCAAATAGTTCACGCATGATCTTGCTTTTAGAGAACACATTTATTGATTTCTCCAGTGTATTTGGCAGTTCTAGATTTTGAGGGGATGTGTCCAGGTCATAAGCATTACCTTCGACCATTGGGGGTAATTCTAGTTTATTTTCGATACCGTATAAACCGCAGGCAACTGAGGCTGCCAACGCCAAATAGGGATTTCCATCTGCTGCAGTAATACGGTATTCCAGACGATGGCTTTTGGGTGAACCGGGTATGACCCGAATTGCACAAGTACGATTATCTATTCCCCAATTAGAATGGGTAGGGGCCCAATACCCTTTAATCATGCGGGTATATGAATTGATAGTGGGGGCAATCATAGGCAGTACTTCCGGTAATAATTGAATTTGTCCCGCTAAATAATGACGAAATACATCACTCAAATTATGTTCGTTGCTCTCATCATAAAAAGCGGAGCTGCCGTCCTTATTCCAAAGGGATTGATGCAGATGTCCGCTCTGGCCGGGAAGGTCCGGAGACCACTTTGCCATGAAGGTTGCCATAAGCTCCCATCGCTGAGCCAGTACTTTAGCAAATGTCTTAAACAGAGCCGCCTTATCAGCAGATGCCAGACCACTATCGACACTGATACAGGCTTCGAGAACCCCCGGACCCGTTTCAGTATGCAGGCCTTCTAACTCCATGTCCATATTTTGGCAAGTGTCAATAAAATCATGGTAGAATTCGCTATGGACCGAGTTCCGAATGACTGAGTAACCAAACATTCCTGGTGTAAAGGGAGTGAGAGTTTCATATTTTTTCTCTCGCACAGATTCAGGTGTTTCCTTAAATAGAAAAAATTCATACTCAAAAGCGGATTTTACAGTAAATCCCATGTTGTCAGCTTTCTGCAATATCTGTTTACATAATTGTCGCGGGCAGGCAGGGTAGGGGCTGCCGTCAGAATATTGAAAGTCCGCGATAAACAGGGCAGTGTCAGGTTCCCAGGGGATTTTCCGATAAGAATTGATATCAATGACCGCAGGGGCGTCTGGATAGCCGGTATGCCATCCGGTGACGGTGGGCTTGTCGTAAAGCTCATCCACAATATCCCAGCCAAATACTACATCACAGAATCCAAAGCCTTTGTCTATTGCAGAAGTAAACTTCTTCATATTGATGTATTTTCCCCGGAATACTCCATCCACATCAAAGATGCCTAATTTGATTTTGGTGATTCCGTCTTTTTTAAGTTTATCTAAAATAGGGTGCATTTTTACTCCGTGAATGGTTTTTAGTCATTAGTCATCGGTCAATTTTTAAATTAAACGATTTAGGCCGTGTCAACTGCTGAATCCCTAATACTGAAAGTGTACAGCCTTTACCGCTGTCTTTTACGCCTACCCAAGGCAGGGTAGGGTCTAAAACATCACAGCGATTCATATAAAAGGTTCCCGTTTCAATTTGATTGCCGATTTCAAGGGCTTTTTCTGCGTCTCTGGTCCAGACAGAGGCGGTTAACCCATAAGGACTATCATTCATCAGCTCAATAGCTTCTATGTCAGATTTTACTGGCATAATTCCAACGACTGGCCCAAATGATTCTTCCATCATAATATCCATATTGTGATTAACATTGGTGAGAATCGTCGGAAGCAGATAATTATTACCATCTGGGAAAGGTCCGGCGTGGCGTGTGATTTTTGCCCCTTTATTCTCAGCATCCGAAATTTGCTCATTAATGGTGGTAATTCCCGAATGTTGGGCAAGAGGTCCCAAATCGGATGCGTCGTTCATGGGATCGCCAATTTTCAAATTATTCATGCATTCTATTGCCCCTGCAACAAACTCGTCAAACAGCGACTCATGGACGTAAATCCGTTCTACAGCACAGCAGGATTGCCCTCCGTTATAAAAGACACCATCCATTACGCTGGGAATGGT
>DTTG01000118.1 GCA_012964845.1 Fidelibacterota bacterium | reverse complement strand
GTATTCATCCGCCGTGCTAATTCACGCGAATCTGAATTGAACGATACTATCACACCCACATCTGTCATAAGGGCGCCGTTGTAGGGGATGGCATCAATCACTTCATATTTATAGGCCCACCAATCTGAAAAGGTGGAGGCATTGGCACCATGTTCTCTCAGTCGATCAGCAACCTTATAGCCTTCCAATACATGCTGGAAAGTACCAATGGTGAATCCAAAATCTTCAGCAACCCTGGTGAGCATAAGAATTTCATCCTGACGATAAGAATGACAATGAATTTGCCGTTTCCCTTCCAATATTTCTACCAGGGCATCCAACTCTAAATCTTGCCGAGGGGGTACTTTTTTCTTCCACTTTTTCTTATTATTTCTATAATCATTCCATTCAGTTTGATATTCAACAGCTGAGGTAAAAGCATCCCGAAGAATCTGCTCAACCCCCATTCGGGTCTGTGGATAACGGGTTGTATTATCATCTCCCCAATTGGACTGTTTTACATTCTCACCCAGGGCAAATTTGATTCCGGGCATTGCATTTTCATAGAGTAAATATTCAGGAGTGGCACCCCATCTCATTTTGATTACAGCATTTTGCCCGCCAATGGTATTTGCTGAACCGTGGAGGATATTTGCCATGGTAAGTCCCCCAGCCAATTGTCTGTAAATGGTAATATCATCACTATTCATTACATCCTGAATACGAACTTCAGCCGTGATAGACTGAGTGCCTTCATTTATGGAAAAAGCAGCTGAATGTGAGTGGCAGTCGATAAGTCCGGGTGTGATATGTTTTCCGGTTCCATCAATTTTCGTGACCCCCCTGGGCGGATTAAGACTGTAGCCTATTTTTTGAACCTTTCCATCTTCAAATAAAATGTCAACTCCTTCCAATATTCCCTGATTTCCACAGGTCCAAACCGTAGTATTCTGAACAAGAATTGATTGGGATTCACGCTGAAGATTATTTTCTAATCCATAGGTGCCCTCGGGATAAAAAACGGATAATTCAGAACGATTTTCTTTCTCTTCCTTCTTCTCATCTTCTTCATCCAATACCCCTGTTTTCAAGGCACTCCAACTTAACTGTAAGTCATGAGCTGTACCCTCCATTCTATTTTCTAAAATGTGACCGGTGAATCGGCTGGGACCAGCGGTAGAATCTAATGTCACCTGCCAGCTGATAAATCGCCCCCCAATTTTTAATTTGGACAGTTTAAATTTGGTAGTGTCCTGAATAATTGTTCCACTGTAACTATTGTTTTTTTTCTTCAGCTCTAATTGGTACCACTTTTTGCCCATAGTGAGTTTCCACTCTCCGGTAATATCTGTGTCATATTTTGGTAAAACGGGATATTCCTCACCTCCAATCCAGGTAGAAACAACCTTAGATTTATTCTGAAAATAATTCCCATCCACAATGGTGAGATTAGCCAGAAACCCTTGTTTGATTTTGCCTAATTGATCACCCTTCCCCATTTTCTCAGCAGGAATAGAAGTAAGTGCTGCCAATGCATCCGTTTCTGATAATCCCCGTTCTACTGCACGGCTCAGGTTTTTCCGGAATTCTTTTCCATTTAATCCGTTAGAAGTTAATGCAACAGAAATTCCGTGGTCAATCAAAACAGCAGGATTATCCGGTGCCATATCCCAGTGTTTCAGTTCAGACGTACTGAAACTCAATGCCTGATAGGGGTGAGATAAATCGGGAGTTGAGGGAAAATCCAGGGGCAAAATAATAAAGGGATTCACCTTTGCAATTTCTGAAATTCGCCGGTACTCATAGCCACTTCCCCTGATCCAACTATTTAACTGAAATTCATCACTAATATTAAAAGACCGTAATACGGAAAGTTCATGGCTAGTTTCAAAAATGAAGGGTTTATTTCCCTTGCGCCAATCACTGAGAATATCTAAATCTTTATTTTCTTTAAAAGGTTCATTGTTTTGGGGAAATTGTTTGGTTTTTGCATTGGCTTCTCGGTACCAGCTGGCATCCATTAAAGTTTGTCGGAGAAGCGCCACCACTCCAAGTAGAGAATTTGGATATTCATCACTGCCCCAGCCATCCACCTCGTATGCTATATCCTGAGCAACGGCAGATGTTAATACAGTACCCTCATGATTCAATTGAACCAGCGCTGTCTGCCCTTGAAAAATCCCCGAATCCGGTACAATATGGGC
>DTTG01000117.1 GCA_012964845.1 Fidelibacterota bacterium | reverse complement strand
GGCTGCATAGAAGGGACGATGCCAGCTTTTGCAAATCGTGGAATATCCTCATCACAGACCATTTGGGCATGCTCTATGCGCCAGCGATGATTTTTAATTTCCTCTACTGCATTAGAATATGCATCTAATACCATTCTATTTCCACGGTCACCAATGGCGTGAGTACAAAGCTGAAAGCCAGCATCTCTGCAGCGTATTGTTAATTTTTCAAACTCATCATGCGTAATTAAAATAAGCCCACAATTGGAATGGTCATCAGAATAGGGCTCTAATAATGCAGCACCACGACTGCCTAAGGCGCCATCAATAAATGCCTTCACCGAGCGAATGGTATAATTTTCTGAATTGAAAAAGCCCTCCTTAAAAAACTGTTTTAACAGTTTAGGGTAACTACTCCCCAACATGCCGTAAACCCGGATTGGTAATTTTCCATTTGCTGACATTTGTTGTAACACTTTTACTGTGACGGGGTCCTGCCAGGCATCATGAATGTTGGTAATTCCCCTTGGAATTATAATCTTCAGCGCCAGATTGATCCATTTTTCTACTGTGCTTTCATCAGGTTTAGGCATTACAAATTGCACCGGATTCATGGCATTATCAATGAGGATGCAGTCATTAATGATGTCTCCACCCTCCGGTGGATTGGGTGCTACATCCAATCCCGAGAGTTCCATGGCTTTTTGATTCACCCAAGCCGAATGACCATCAATTCTATTCAGCATTATTGGCTGGGAAATTGGCAGTGAGTTTAGAATGTCTGCTTTGGGAAAATGAGAGTCGCGCCATTTATTATGATCCCAACCAAATCCTATTATCCAATCATTATGGCTCATCTTGGCACTTTTCTTTAATACTTTTTCTGCCACTTCATGAGACGATCTACAATCCTTCAGTTGAAGTGTGTCCAGCTGTTTTCCCAAATTAGTGAGATGAAAATGAGAGTCTGTAAACCCGGGAATGACGGTCGCACCTTGAAGATCTATGCTTTTATGGTTATGATCTATGGCATTTATACCAGAAATTTTACCATTTTCCAAGGAAATAGTATCTGCGCTTGGGCATGATTCATCCAGCGTAATAATATTACCATTTACTAAATTTATTTTACAACCCATGTTTAAATTTAGGATTATGCTTTGGCATAAATGTGGATTAAATTGAAACTTATATGAATTATAGGGAAATATAAATTGAATAATATAATTGATCTTAGAAGCGATACGGTTACTCTTCCATCAGATGAAATGCGTCAAACTATAGCAAGTGCTAAGCTGGGTGACGATGTGTTTGCGGAAGATCCGTGTGTAAATAAACTAGAACAAAAAGCTGCTTTAATGATGGGAATGGAAAGAGGATTATTGGTTCCCAGCGGAACCATGGGAAATTTGGTATCTATTTTAGTTCATTGCCAAAGAGGCACTGAAATTATATTGGGCGATAAGGCTCATACTTTTGTTTACGAAGCTGGTGGTATCTCTGCATTTGGCGGGATCCATTCAAGACAGTTAACAAATCAAACAGATGGTACTATTGATATTGATGAAATAAAATCTGCTATCCGCATGGATAATGATCACTTTCCTAAAACATCTGCCATCACACTGGAAAATACCCACAATCTCTGTAATGGCTCGCCCCTTTCACCAGATTATATTAAGGATGTAGCTCAAATTGCCCGTGATAATGATATGAAGCTGCATATTGACGGGGCCCGCATTTTCAATGCAGCAGTAGCACTTGATGTAGATGTGAAGGATCTGGTAGCGGATTCCGATTCGATCACCTTTTGCCTTTCCAAAGGCCTGGCTGCTCCCATTGGCTCAGTCATTTGCGGAAGTGAAAAGTTTATCTATCATGCCCGCCGAACTCGAAAGGCGCTGGGTGGGGGTATGCGACAGGCAGGAATCATAGCATCTGCTGGTCTTTATTCACTGGATAATATGTTAGATCAGATTCATGAAGACCATAAAAATGCCAAGCGCCTAGCTGCAGGAATTGATGATATTGATGGCTTATCGATTAATAAGAAAAATATTAAAAGCAATATACTCTATTTTGATATTGAAAAAGGGGGAAATCGCGGTGAAGAACTAGCCCGCCAAACTAAAAATATTGAAATTTATCCGTTTGAAATCGCCCTGGATAATACCCGCTTTTTTGAAAGCCGTCCTGGCCGCTTTAGATTGGT
>DTTG01000116.1 GCA_012964845.1 Fidelibacterota bacterium | reverse complement strand
CCCGGCTGGTAATCAAATACCATTTCATGGGTGTAAGAAGCATACACTAAATATCCGCCAGTGGTATGCAGAACCCCTTTTGGTTTCCCAGTTGATCCGGAAGTGTAGAGGATAAAGAGGGGATCCTCTGCATCCATCTCCACAGGCGGACAAACATCATTCGCTGAATCCATGCAGTCATTCCACCATAAATCTCTATTTTCCTGCATGGTTACTGTTTCTCCGGTTCTCTTCACCACAAATACTTTTTCAATAGATGGTGTATTCTGGAGTGCAATATCTGCATTAGATTTCATGGGGATATTTTGTTTTGTGCCACGTACGCCGGTGTCTTGAGTAATGAGTACCTTACAGGATGAATCATTAATTCTATTCCTAAGAGCATCTGGAGAAAATGCGCCAAATACAATAGAATGAACGGCACCAATTCGTGTGCAAGCCAGCATAGCAATGGCTAACTCAGGAATCATTTGCATATAAATACAAACTCTGTCACCCTTTTTTATACCGTTTGATTTTAATACATTGGCAAACTTTGAGACTTCAGAGAGCATTTCAGAATAAGACAATTCCTTATCCGTATGGGGATCATTTCCTTCCCAAATCAGTGCTGTCTGGTCACCAAACCCTGCTTTAATATGGCGGTCTAAACAGTTATAGGATACATTCAGCTTGCCCCCTTCAAACCAGCTAATTTTGGCTTTTGTAAAATCATTATTGGAAACGGTGTCCCATTTTTTCATCCAATCTAAACGTTCAGCTTGTTTTGCCCAGAATCCATCCGGGTCTTTAACAGACTTATCATACATTTCCTGATAGGTATTCATATTGGGGATGTGTGCCTTTTCAGCATCTCTATAATTGGGTTTAAAAACTTTGATGTCATTTAATATTTCAGTCATTTTTAATCCACCTTTTATTTATTTAGTGTGAATAGCATATATGTTCATATAGAATTACTCCTGTTTAAATTTACAATATAAATGCGTGGTGATGTCACTAAAGAAATTTTTCTAATGTGCTAAAGGATCAATCCATAATCCATATATTAAATACACCATTTTAATGTAATTTAGAATCATGAAATTTTCAACAAATCAAATAGGTAGAAATCGATATTTTCAGGATCTCATGTTACACAGGGTTCATGAAATTTTGCTGGTTGCCAGCCCCTATGATGCCTACACCCTCGAGGAGGATGGAAGATTAACGGAACAAATTCTCCATGAATATCTGGGAATGAACTTGAGTTATGCGCCCAGGGTATGGCAGGCTAATACTGCTTCTTACGCCATGGATTTACTTTCTCGCCGTCCCATTGATTTAATTATTGTCATGTTGCGGATTTCCGATATGGATCCCTTCACTTTTGGAGCAAAAGTGAAGGAACTCTACAGCAATAAGCCTATTATTTTACTGGCATTTGATGAGTCCGAAATTAAACAGCTTCCAGATAATATTGATGATGTGATTGATCATGTATTTGTATGGACAGGCGACTCCAGTGTATTCCCTGCTATTATAAAATGTATTGAGGATATGAAGAATGTCAAGCGGGATGTGCGCAAAGGGAATGTACGTGCTATACTATTTATTGAGGATACCCCCTGGTATTATTCCAGTATTCTGCCGGTTATTTACAAAGAAACATTATTTCATACCAAACAATTGATGGATAAAAGTCTAAATGATACCCAGCGACTGCTGCATATGCGTGGACGCCCTAAAATACTTTTGGCAAAGTCGTATGAAACCGCAGAAAAATATTTCAAACTGTATAAAAATAATATACTGGGTATAATTTCTGACATACGGTTTCCTAAGGATGGAAAATTGCATCATAACGCAGGTATCCTGTTTGCAAAATATGTTCAATCCATTGAAAAAACAATGCCAATACTTCTTCAATCAAATGAAAAAGACGCTCTTGAACTTGCCAAAACAATTAGTCCACATGTATTAAATAAAAAATCTTCCACCCTATTTTCAAATTTGAGAAATTTTATTATCAATAATTTAGGATTTGGAGATTTTGTATTTAAAACTGAAAAAGGAGATGAAATAAACAGAGCGGGAAATATAGAGGAGTTAGTTGAATTATTGGAAACAATTCCTGAAGAATCCCTTGATTATCATGGTGCTCGCAATCATTTTTCTAATTGGTTAGCAGCGAGAGGAGAGTTCGATTTAGC
>DTTG01000115.1 GCA_012964845.1 Fidelibacterota bacterium | reverse complement strand
AGTTGAAAGTAATAACAAAAAATGATGATGGAACTATCCAATCAAAAAATATTATACCGGTACGTTTTGTCCCTATGGTACATCCAAAAGACAGCATTCCAGATAAAGGTTTGGAGGTTGATCGGTAATTGACCGGTAAATCCCCTAATTTAGACAGCAATTTCAATTTGCTCCCTTTTCAGGATGATGATTATGAAGGGTTGGCAGTATTAAGAAACTTGCTTTATCCTCAGCATCCATTATCTGTAAAGTCTATGAGACACGGAGATAAAACTCGGGATAAAAAAATTCTTCATCAACTATGGGTCTGGAAAAAGGATTCATCAATTCTGTGCTCTGTCTTATATACTCAGTGGGAAGAAATCTATCATCCGCAAAAATTTGTTGTAAAAATTTATGTTCACCCTGAACAACAGGGTAAAGGATTTGGTACAATATGCTATGATTTTTTAATAAACAAGCTTAAACCATTCGACCCTTTAAAAATCACGACACAAATTTATGAACCTCACCAACAATCTATTCGCTTCTTTGAAAAGAGACTGTTCAAGAATACCGCAACGGAAAGGGAGTCCAGCCTGGATTTAACCGTTTATAATCCTGCAAAGTATGAAGACGAAATTTCTCGAATTGATAAGCATGGCTTCCGAATAATTACATATTCGGATTTTCGCAAAGAAGATAAAAAAGCAGATTATAAGGTTTGGGAATTTGAACGGGAGGTGTCCCCTGATATGCCCTGGCCGGATCCCATACTAATTCCGGAGTACGATATTTATTCTAAACAGATACTCCGTCATCCAAAGTTTAATTCGGATGCATGGTTCTTAGTGTTGGATGGAGACCGCATTGCAGGTTTAAACAATTTGTGGAATAGTGAAATTCCAAAAGGCCTCAATAATGGGTTAACAGGTGTACGAAGAGAATATCGCCGGAAAGGAATTGCCACTGCCTTAAAATATAACAGCCTTACCTGGGCGAAAAGCCAAGGATATGATTGGATTCGTACTGATAATGCTGATACAAATGAAGGTATGCTCAGTATTAATATTCGTGCAGGATTCAAGTTTATGCCAGCTTGGCTATTATATGAAAAAGTGTTGAAGGAAGAACAATGAGTTTATCCCATTTTACATTTTCCGGCACAACCTATGAACAGGGTTTAGCTCATGGCGAAGCATTAAAGGAATCAATCATAAAAAATATAGAAATTTATGTGAATCGTTTCGAAAATGAAGCTGGTATCAGCAAAAATGAGCTACTTGAAAATTCTGGCATTTATCTGAATATCCTCCGGGAACAAAGCCCGGAATATGTAAATGGCATGAATGGTATTGCTGAAAGTTCAAACTTAGAACTACTTGAAATTGCCATGCTGAACCTGCGCTATGAACTTTTATATCATGCCCTGGGAAAAAAATTGCAATCCGATGCTGTTGATGGTTGTACCTCCTTTGCAGTTCTACCAGAAGCCGCAGAGAATAACCATTTACTCGTGGGGCAGAATTGGGACTGGATTCCAGATGTTGAATGTGTGCTTACAACAAGTAGTGATACCGATGGTATGCGGCGCATGGCTTTTACGGAAGCAGGAATTTTCGGTGGGAAGCCGGGGATGAATTCAGAGGGAGTTGGGCTGGCAGTAAACGGTATGTATTCCACTGCTGATGACTGGTCACGCTTCCAAAAACCGTTTCACCTGCGCTGTTATGAGGTGCTACGTTCTAAAAATATAGAAGAGGCATTAGGTGCATTAGCCGGAACCCCCCGCTCCTGTACAGCCAATTTTATTTTAGGGCATGCTTCTTCAAGGGCAGTAGATATTGAATTGGCACCGGACAGTCTGCGTTTAATTGATCCTGTTGATGGAGTATTAGTCCATGCCAATCATCTGGTGGATCCTAAAGAAACCGGAGTATCTGAGCCTGAAAATCCACGCCGGCATTTGTCAGAATTCCGTCATAGCCGTATGGAAAAATTGTTAAATGAACAAAAACCCCTAAATGTGGATATTGTGCAGGAAATTCTGAAAGATCACGACCACCAGCCTCAATCACTCTGCCGCCATCGGGATGATTCGCTACCCGAGTCTCAGCATACCATCACCAAAACCGCCATGATTATGGATTTAGAAGAGAGAAAAATGTGGGTCACAAATGGACAACCCTGTAAGACCGAGTTTGAGGAATTTGC
>DTTG01000114.1 GCA_012964845.1 Fidelibacterota bacterium | reverse complement strand
GAGGAAGTCAAAACTCCCAAGATCCCCGCCTGAATACCCTGAGCAAACTCAACTGTATTTTTGGCTGCCTGGAAGCAGACGAAAAAGGCTTTGATGAGGGTATTATGTTGGATGTGAATGGCTACGTCTCCACTTGTAATTCCACTAATTTCTTCATAGTTAAAAAAGGAGAAGTATGGACATCCACCGGAGAATTTTGTCTGCCGGGAATTACCCGTGGGAACGTTATCAAGCTTTGTCTTGAAAATCATATTCCGGTTTTTGAGAAAAATTTTAAAATTGAAGATGTCTATGCTGCAGATGAAGTTTTTGTCACCGGTACTTTTGCAGGAGTAATTCCCGCAATACAAGTGAATGATACCACCATTGGTAATAAAAATTGCGGCGAATTAACGGAAAAATTATACCATCTCTATAAATCTAAAATTTCCACTCTTTATCCGGGAGAACAAAATTGAATGCTGTCAAAATAGCCATGTGGTCAGGACCCCGGAATATCTCCACGGCTCTGATGCGCTCATTTGAAAACCGTGAGGATACTTTTGTCAGTGATGAGCCCTTTTATGCCCATTACCTGCAGCAGACTGGTATTGACCATCCCATGCGTAAGGAGGTGATTGAAGCCGGAAATTCAGATTGGGATGAAGTATCACAATATCTCACAGGTATTATTCCTCAAGATAAATCCGTTTGGTACCAGAAACATATGGCACAGCATAATCTTCCAGGTGTTGATTTAGATTGGACAGGCAGACTAACAAATTGTTTTCTTATTCGTAACCCCAGGGAAGTAATATTGTCCTATTCCAAAAAATATGAGATTACCTCAGTTTATCAATTGGGGTTTCCACAACAATTTGATTTATTTACAAAACTTAGAGGAAAAACAGAAATTGCTCCCATTGTGTTGGATTCAAAAGATGTCCTGATGAATCCTAATAATATGCTTCAAAAACTTTGCGAGAAACTGGAAATTCCGTTTTCAGATAAAATGCCCTCTTGGCCGCTGGGAAAGAGGGACAGTGATGGTGTCTGGGGACAATATTGGTACGGCAATGTAGAAAAGTCCATCAGATTTCAAGCTTACCAAAAAAAGGAAGAGGAAATCCCAAAGGAATATACAGAAATTTATGAAGAATGTATGAAATATTATCAACAACTATTTGAACAAAGGATACATTAATTTTGGGATCAAAAAATAAAATCTCTTCCAAACGTGTCGGCTTAGATATAGGATTGGCTATCGGCCGCTTTTTCCTGAATACCGAAGACCTTCATTATGGGTATTGGCCAAAAGGCAAGACCGCCACCATTCAAAATTTTGCTGAGGCACAGGATGCTCATTCCAAGCTCATTATGGATCATATTCCCAATGAAACCAAACGGATTTTAGATGTGGGAAGTGGCTCAGGAAATTTGGCGATGAAGCTTATTAATAAAGGCTTTCAGGTGGACTGTGTTATTCCCAGTGAATTTTTAGCCGAACAAGTACAAGCAAAATTAGAAGACCGCAGTACCATTCATATTTGCGGATTTGAAAGTGTTTCTGACTCCGAAAAATATGATCTTATATTATTCAGCGAATCCTTTCAATATGTGAAATTGGGAAAGTCATTAGAGAAGATAACAATCATGTTAAGTCCTGGTGGACACTTGCTCATCTGCGACTTTTTTAAACGGGATGGGGTAGGGAAAAGTCCCATTGGGGGTGGTCATGGCTGGAAAGTATTTCAGGATAAAATTGACACATATCCTCTCCGCCTCATTTCTGACCTAGATATCACTGAAGAGACAGCCCCCACAATTGATTTACTGGCAAAATTTAATACAGATGTGGTAACTCCTATTGCGGAAATGTCCGGTGAATATTTATTAGATCATTATCCTAAGCTCAGTAAAATTTTCCGCTGGAAATTTAGAAAACGACTTGATAAAATTCACAAAATTTATCTCAGCGGGGCAGTAAATGGTGGAAGTTTTCAACAATTTAAGGAATATCATTTGTTGGTATATAAAAAAGGGTAGTGTAATAAATGACCAGTTTAACGGAAAGTAAAACCGCACGAATATCCACCCTCTGCGCCCTCTATTTTGCCCAGGGATTCCCCTGGGGATTTATGACCACAGCTTTGGTGGCATATCTTGCTAAACAAGGGCTCACCGTAGCAGATACGGGCCACCTCATCGCTATGGCAATCCTGCCCTGGACAT
>DTTG01000113.1 GCA_012964845.1 Fidelibacterota bacterium | reverse complement strand
CATCTTCGTATATATAATTGCCGTAGCCTTCTTTGCAGTCACCGGCGGTGCAGTCCTGGCACCAGCTAATGCTAAGTATGAAAATAGAAAATAGAAAATAGAAATTTGAAATTATTCGATTCATTTTGATTGGTCAATTTACCTAATATTATTTACACCTAACCCAATTATTCCACCTGAAATTCATATAGTAATTTACGAAGATTAGAGGAGAATACCAATTCTGCAGAATAATTTACTTAATGCTTGACAACTGTTGTTCTAATACTTTTTCTAAAAATTCAAATTTTGAGTTATTGTAATATTCCCTGAATTCGGGTGAAACAATAGACCCAAGTTTAACTTTAAAATCAGTGGATGTTAATTGTTGGATACCTATCTGTAATTGCCTCAATTTTTTACTGTCTGCCGGTAAATTGATTCCCCTTCTATATAAAAACTCAATATCAAATACATCCCTGATTTCCTTTCTATCAAGAAATGTACGGATTTTATTTTCCATCATCTCAGCAATAGGTATTGTTTTCACCATCACCTGGTGATCAGCATGTTTTGAAAATGCTATCATTGGTTTATAATTCTTATAAACTCTGTCTTTATTAATTTCAATTTTTAACCGGTTGGGATAATTATTATGCCTTATTTCTAGTAGGAATGTGTGAAATTTTTCCTGATTATCAGTAATGACATACTTTTTCTCAAATTCATTAATAATTTTGGCAAAGATACCCTCTGCATTCTCCCGACTTTGCTCAGTAAAATAGAAATCCAGATCAACAGAATAACGATTCAATTCATAACATAAACGCAGCATAGTACCGCCGCCGAAAACAAAATTATTCAGCAGACGGGTGCTGTTCAGATAGTCCAATACTTCTATCTCAAATTGTTCATGCAGCTTGAGTTCTTGCATAATTACTCCATAATTTCGTGGTTCCTTCGGGATAAGCCCTCAAAATTTGATTGAGCCGGGGATAATCAATTTTACCATATTCCAAAGCAGAAAAGTCCAATTTATATTTACCAACAGATGTCAAATAGAGGGCATCTGCCAAGGCTTTTTCAGGTGCGGCAATAAATATCCCATTCTGTTTAATGAAGCCGTTGTAATATTGTTGTGCTATTTTAAAATAGCGAAAATCCACCTTCTGAACTGTTTTTATAAGAGATCGTTTCACGGCAATAGATTCTACGAAATTCTGCTGAACCTGGGTGGTAAAGTCATAATAGGATAAAGCCGTTGTCAATGAAATATAAGAGGGCACCTGGATGATATTGGCAATTTGTAGTAATTCGTTATTTGATAGATATTGCCAGCGCTCTCTTCGCATATAAACACCACGCTTAATGCGCAAAAGGTACCCCAATTTTACATAACGGCTGCAGAGTACCTTGGCTGACTCATTTTCAATACCCAATTTTTGGGCTATATCTTCATAACTGAATAAAAGATCATCTATTTCATTTATGTCTTGAATTTTCATACATAAATATATATAATTAACAATATTGTTAACTAACTATATTTATAATTAACTTTGATGAGTTTATATTGTGTAGTTAAGGCAGGGATAAAAGAGAAACCAGGACTAATTTAAATTGAATTCTATTTACATTATTAATTGCACACTCCCTATGGTCTTCCTTTCTGATTTTGATATTGTGTTTGTTGAGACGTATTAAGGGATAGAAAGGATGATATTGACAAATATTACAACATCAAGGATATTTAACACTCCATCAGAGTTTACATCCCCACATTCATGATACTCTCCATCTAGTATAAGAGTAATCATTGATACTATATCAAGTATATTCAGTATTGAATCATTATTAACATCACCGATTATACATTCATAACAAAATCCTAGTGGATCAGAACCATCCCAAGGGGTTCCACCATAACTTTCACAATCACCACAATCATAACCTAATTCATAACAGTCAAAATTTGGAAAAATCTCTGAACAACCAGAAAATAGGTACATATCACAAACACCATCTCCTAACCAATTATCTATTAGTTCTGAAGTTTGACAACACAAATCACAATCATAATAACCAAATACTTCATCATCTGTAAAACATTCATCCCCAATATACAAACATTCTGAAGTGTCTTGTTCTCCCACAAAATTTTCAATACATTCTGGGTAGGGTGAACAGAGTTGATTTTCGAAAATATTGAAATTATTAGGATTACTCCAATTCATATCT
>DTTG01000112.1 GCA_012964845.1 Fidelibacterota bacterium | reverse complement strand
TGCCTGCTTATTAGGAAAAAACTGTCGCTATAATGGTGGACACTCCCAATTAAATGAGTTAAATAAATTGGATGTGGAATGGATTCCTGTTTGTCCTGAAGAATCTGGGGGATTGGGAACGCCTCGACCTTCGGCAGAAATGCAGGGGAGTGCTGAAGACATCCTTAATGGCAAAGGAAAGGTCTTAACAAATAAGGGAAAAAATGTTACACAGGAATTTATTCGAGGTGCGGATAAATCTTTGCAATCGGGTTTAGAGGTTGGAGTAAAAACGGCAATATTAAAATCAAAAAGCCCATCCTGTGGAATTGGTAAAATATATGACGGGTCATTCACAAAAACATTAAAAACAGGTGATGGTATTTTTGCCCATTTATGCCATGAAAATGATATTGAATGCATTTCTTCTGATAACATTAATCAAATAAAAAAGACCTTAGCAAAACTCAAATAGTCTTACTTTTCCACCTCGTTTGTAGAGTCAAATATGGGAGAATATATTTATTACAATTGATGGTATAATACTTATTTCGGTATTGCTGATAATGGTTGTGTTTTTTGTCATGGAAATACTGCCCATCGAAGTTACTGCCATGGGAGCAATTGGCATTTTGCTTTTATTTGATGTCCTAACCTGGCAGGAAGCCATTAGTGGATTTAGCAATCCGGCTGTAATAACCATTGGGGCCATTTTTATTATGAGCCGTGCCTTGGTAAAAACGGGATTTCTGGAAGTGTTTGCTGATTTCCTTGCAAAAAAGGGTGGTAATCGTAAATGGCTCACTATCTTTATTTTCCTACTTACCGTGTCAATCATTTCAGGGTTTATTAATAATACCGCAGCTGTTGCTATATTTATTCCACTGGGAATTGACCTCTGTCAACGATTTCGTATCAGTCCCACCAAAGTTTTACTCCCTTTATCATACGCGGCAATATTTGGCGGTACCCTTACCCTCATAGGCACATCCACAAACCTGGTTGTAAGTTCCATTATGGAAGAAATGAATATGGCTCCATTTTCAATGTTTGAATTTACAAAATTAGGATTAATTTTCCTTGTTTTGGGCACCCTCTACAACATGATTATTTCCAAATGGTTTATGCCCTCACGGTCCATTATTTCCTCTCTTACCAGAAAGTATCACATGGGTAGTTTTTTAACAGAATTCAAAGTGGGGGAAGATTCACCCCTAATTGGGAATGCCTATAAAGACTTGGATATCTCCCAAAAATATAATCTTCAAGTGTACAAAATTATTCGTGATTCAAAAAATATCCGCTTTAATTTGCAAAATATTATTATCCGCGAAGGTGATATTTTTCTGGTTCATATAAATGTGAAAGATATGTTGAAATTCAAAGATGAAATGAAAGTTCTCCTTCTAACAGATGTGAAAATGAACGTGGCAGAATTAACCGGGAAAAACCATGTAATTGTGGAAGGGCTCGTTTCCCAGCAATCTGCATTAATTGGTAAAACGCTCCAAGAATTTGATTTTAGAAATCGCTATGGATCCTTTGTTTTAGCTGTAAAGAGACAACGTGAATTACTTCGGGATAAAATTGCCCATATCCGCCTGAAATTTTCTGACACCCTTTTAATAATGGTTCCGAAGGAAAGGTTAGAAATACTTCGAACAAGTAATAACCTCATTGTTTTGGAAGAATTGGATATTCATCTCAGGTATGAGCGCTATTGGTGGTTTTCTATTTTAGTAATCCCTGCTGTAATGTTACTGGTTGCATTCGGTGTAATACCAATTGTGAAAGCCGCCATTTTGGGGGCCATTTTATTGTTGGTTATGCGGACACTTTCAATACAGGATGCCTATGAGTCTATTAGCTGGTCAGTTATTTTTCTCATTGCTTCCTTAGTCCCCATGGGAATTGCCATTCAAAAAACAAATCTCGATGAGGTAACCGGAAATCTCATTATTGGGATTGGTACACTCATTGGAGGGGGAGAAGGGTTGGACCCGGTTATTATTTTAGCAGTACTGTATGGGGTTACATTTATTTTGTCAGCATTCATCTCAAATGCAGCTGTGGCAGTGATGCTTACACCCATCGGTATAATGTTGGCTACCATTCTTAATGTGGATCCACGCCCATTTTTGGTGGCAATCTGTTTCGGAGCCTCCTGTAGTTTCATGACTCCAATGGGATATCAAACCAATATGATGGTTTTCGCTCCAGGGCAATACCGATTGAAAGATTTCTTCCAAATGGGTATTCCCCTTACATTAGTATTTTGGATTACCGCAGTATATTGGATTCCAAGATTTTGGGCATTTTAATCAAGGGAATTAATTCATGCTAAAGTTCATGTTAATTATATTGGATGGCTTTGGACTTCGCCAAGAAAAGGAGGGAAATGCCATCGCCCAGGCAAATACTCCTACTTTAGATAGAATGATGAATGACTGCCCTCTCTCAAAAATTGAAACCTCAGGAAAATTTGTGGGCTTGCCAGATGGAATAATGGGAAATTCGGAGGTGGGTCACATGAATATGGGTGCTGGAAGAATTGTTAAGCAAGATTTAGTCCGAATAAACGATTCCATCAAATCCAATGAATTAAAAAATAATACTCAACTTCAGAATGTATTTAATCATGTGCAAAATAATACTAGCACCCTTCATATAATGGGCTTAATAAGTGATGGGGGAGTCCATAGTCATTTGGACCATTTTGAATATATCCTATCAACAGCACGAGAAAGTGGAGTGGAAAAAATTGCCATACATGCCTTTATGGATGGTCGTGATACTTCGCCTGTGAGTGGCATTAATTTCATAAATACATTAGAAACTTTCATTGCCTCCGATAATAATTACAGGTTGGCAACCGTTTGTGGTAGATATTATGCCATGGATAGAGACAATCGCTGGGAGAGAGTTGAAACTGCATATCAGATGCTCATCCATTCCGAAGGAGAAAAATTTCCTGATGCAGCTACAGCCATTCAGGCTTCTTATGATAATGACATTACGGACGAATTCATAAAACCAACTGTTATTGGTGAGGATTGCCCCATTCAAAATGGAGATGCGCTGCTGTCAATGAATTTCAGGGCAGATAGAATGCGCCAGATTGTTACAGCCATTAATCATTCAAAATATTCCCATTTTAAAACAAAACCATTGGATATTTTATTTACATCCATCACTAAGTATAAGGAGAATTTCCCTTTTCCGGTTTTATTTGAACCTGAAAAGATAAATAATATTTTTCCTGAAATATTAGCCCAAAATAATTATCGTCAATTTCGAATTGCAGAAACGGAAAAATATGCTCATGTAACCTATTTTTTTAATGGAGGAAGTGAACAGCCATTTCCAGGTGAAACTCGAAAACTCATACCTTCGCCTAAAGTTGCTACCTATGACCTCCAGCCGGAAATGAGCGCCCATGAAGTAACTGATGAAGTACTCTTCGCAATTGAAGGTGATCAGTATGAAGCCATCATTATGAATTTTGCTAATCCTGATATGGTAGGGCATACTGGAAATATTACCGCAGCTATCTCCGCCATCGAAACCATTGATGCCTGTTTGGAGAAAATCCAACATGCCACAAAAGAGAAGAATGCAGCTATATTTCTCACCGCGGATCATGGCAACCTGGAACTCATGCATGACCCCCAGAGCGGAATGGCACACACAGCCCATACAACTTTGCCGGTTCCTTTAATTTTGGTGGGAGTGAATGGAAATTACAGTTTGGCAGAAAGGGGAAAACTTGCCGATATTGCACCAACAATTTTAGATTATTTAAAAATTGAACAGCCTCAAGAAATGACTGGAAATAGTCTGCTAATTTCTACGAATGATTAAATGCGGTATATTTTTATTTTCATAAATGTTTTCGGCTTATTGGAAGCACAAAATTTTAGATATGTCCCTGAGGATTGGTATATCATAACCAAGCCGGGAGCTATTACTGCTATTGCAGAAGATAATTTCAACCTCTATTTTGCAACTGAAAATGGAGTATATCGTTACGATAAGGCTCGGGAAGATTTCCAATATGATTATACATTTTCTGTACAATTAGAATTTCCGAAAATTACCCATTTTTATTTTGATTCCTATCGTGATTATTTCTGGATGGTGCACGGGCAGGGTATAAGTTTTAAATCTTCTGTGAGTACAAATTGGCGGGATATGTCCCTCATAAATTCTGGTATTTTCAGTATATATGAAATTGGTGATATTGGGTCATCTCCAGAATATTTTTGGATTCGTTCGGGAGCAGAATTCATCCCCTTTGATCCATTCTCTGGGCTTCCTGCTGATTGGGAGGATGCTCAGAATGAAGTTGATTTTATAGATTGGGGGCATTCTAGCCAAGGTAATGCCGGGTATGAGTTAGAAATATCAAAGTATTCCATTGAAGGTGATTGGACAGTTGGATTGCATAAGATAACCCATAAAGATGGTCGTACAATAAGAGTAACCATGCACATGGAAGATGACGAAGGAAACCAGTGGTTTGGTACAGATTCGGGTTTTATTTTAAAAGGATGGGTTCATTCTTCAAGATTAAAAATGATTACTATTGGCTTACTTTCCGAGAATGTCACAGAGGCATATTTTGATTCAGAAGAAAATTGGTGGTTTACAGACAGCAGATTTAAACGTACAGGGCAGTTTTTATCTTTTAATAGTCTTTACCAAACGAATCACACTCCATTTATTAGCCAGTGGAATGAACCCACAAACCAATGGACATATTACTACCACAATGAATCTATAGTTATTGAAAATACGGATGTTAATTCTATTTTGCGCATCGGCAGTACCATGTATTTTGGTACTATGTCTGGGCTTCTCTATCTTGACCTGTATAATCGGGATTGGAATATTATAACTGCAACCAATGGATTAAATGATTCTGCAGTATGGGATATGATTGAACATGACGGATCCATTTATTTAGCAACCTCAAATGGAATTAATGAAGTTTCTATAATAAATCATAATGTCATTCCTGATAGAGACAATAAATTTGATAAATTAACCCAATTTAACATTTATGATATGGAAGCAGATTCTCAATATCTTTATTTGGCATCCGATGCAGGACTGCTTAAATTGGGTTGGGAGGGCACAGAAATTAAAACACTCTCAAAAAGAGATTTGAGGAAAATTAGATTGGAAGATGGCAAAATTATGGGAACGGATGGTATGCTCTGGACTATTTATGGATATGATGATGAAGAATATATTTCACCCAATATACAGAATTTTGATATGTGCGGGTCATTTCTTTGGAGTTCAAGTGGAAATCAGATCACATTGACGGATACCATTACCGCACGATCTTGGGACTATGGAATTGAAGATGGTATCCCTGGAAATAAAATATATGGCGTAAATTGCGACGAAAGCTGGGTATGGTTTTTAACCAATAAAGGTGTGGCATTTTATAATTGGAGTAAGTATCATTAAAACAAATTTAACCTATATTATTATGGCACTGATGATTCTATCCTGTGCTGGAATTTCAAAGAAAAATAGATCATCTAAAATAAAAAATGAATCTAAAATTAATGTTAATACCCAACATTGGAATAAAACTAATGACAGTCTAAACTTATATGTCCATATTGCCCTTCCCCTAAACCGTTTTGTATTTAAAAAACAGAGTGACCATTTTTCGAGTGAAATAATATTTACTTTGGTAATATCAGATGCTGAAAAAAATACTCAGATCCATCGTGAATCTTGGCGAGAAAATATTTCAGAACCCTATTATGAAAATACCCGAGACCCCGATAATTATTTAAAATCGGAGAGAAATATTGCATTACTTCCCGGTGCATACAAACTTTTTCTCAATATTCAGGATGAGGACAGTCGTAAGAATTGGAAAATTAATAAAAAAATCACATTGGAGAGAGTGAACTATATTAGTCCATCTTTGCTGTTCATGAAAGAGGGTGAAGGGCAGATGAAGCAAATAAATTTCTTGATCCAGAAACAGGATACCATCTGGCTTCGCACGCAAGTGAATTTCCCCCAAAATGATTCATTGGATGGACCAGTAATTGAAGAAATAACCCCAGTCGAATGGAATAAAGATATTGAATATTTTGTCATTCATAATGAAACTACTATTGACTCTGGAAAAGTAATAATTAAAGACGTTGGGATTCAAAATATATACTATCTTCCCATTCCCATCACCCAACATAAAAGGGGTATTTATAAAATTGAATTACGATATCTTGAAGAAAAACAAACGACTTCTTTTCACTACGGATTTAAAACAAAAAATTATTGGACTGATGAAATTGATGAAGTAGTGGGAGTTATGCGCTATGTTCTTCCATACTCAGAATATAAACAATTAAAAGGAAAAGATGATTCAGAAAAATGGGAAGCAATAAATACATATTGGAAAGAAAAAGACCCAACACCTGAAACGGATGAGAACGAATTATTAAGTGAATTGAATGAACGGGTGAAGTTTTCAAATAAAAATTTTTCAATCCTCATGCATGGCTGGCGGTCAGATCGAGGACGAATTTATATTATTTATGGTGAACCCCAAATGGTGGATGAATCCTATCAGGATAATAGGGGATATAATTATCAGAAGTGGGTGTATTCAAATGGCAAAGAATTTTTATTTATTGATCGTACTATGTCTGGTGATTATACCCTTCATCAGGAAAGATTTTAGACCTTCCAATGTTGGATAAAATTAAACAGATGATGTCGAAAGGTACCTCCTCCAACACCTTTTCCTATTCTCAATTGAGTTCTTTCAAAAATTGTCCCCAGCAATATAAAATTATTTATTTAGATGGAGTGAGAAAGAGCAGCGAAAGTATTGAAGCATTTATGGGCAAAAGGGTTCATGAGGTATTGGAGTGGTTATATAGTGAAGAAAACCGGGTAAAGCCTTATATCACCTTTGATGGATTGTGCCAAACATTTGATAATCTGTGGGTAGAACATTGGCATAAGGAAATCCATATTGCTGATACGCGTAAAAATTCCGATTTCTATTATTCCATTGGAAAACGATGTCTCTCAAATTATTACAGCCGCTATGGTCCAACATTTGACCAGAGGGTTGAAGACACAGAAGTGGATTTAAAATTTACAATTGGTGAGCATAACTTCAGGGGAATTATAGACCGGTTGGATCAACCCGAGCCGGGAAAATGGATTGTCCACGATTATAAAACCAGTAAACGTCCAAAAACAGAGCGTCAGGCCATGAATGACATTCAGTTGGCGTTGTATCAGATTGCAGTTGAACAAAATTTTGGTCAGGTGGAAGAAATCTCCCTCACTTGGCACTTCCTAAGGATTGGATCAGAAGTTACGGTTCTTCATACCCGGGATGAATTAGAAAAATTAAGGAAAAAATTAATTAAATCGGCTGACAAGATTAATAATTGTTTGGGTAACGAAATTAATTTTCTTCCCAAAGAATCCATTTTATGTCATTGGTGTTATTTGTGGGAAGAATGCACCGCCAAGGTAGGCCCCAATCCGGTTAAAAGGGCTGATTAGCTTTTAATCTCAAAAACAATTTAAGTGAAAATTATTGAACCAAATTCTTCTGCTGAGTTTGAACAATATTATAACCTCCGATATGAAGTATTACGTAAACCATGGCTCCAGCCAAAAGGAAGTGAAAAAGATGACGGTGACAAGTCATCAATCCATCGCATGATTATTGATGAATCAAACGGAAAAGCAGTTGCTGTTGGCAGACTTCAATTTAATACAAGTGAGGAAGCACAAATTAGATATATGGCGGTGTCAGATAATTATCAATTGAAGGGTTATGGTAATATAATTGTAAAAACTCTGGAAGATATTGCCCTGAATAAGGGAATCAGAAATATCATCCTCCAAGCCCGGGAAAATGCGCTGAAGTTTTATTGGAAAAATGGATATGAAATTATAGAGAAGTCGTATTTGTTATTTGATGAAATTCAACATTGGCTCATGGTAAAAAAAATAACCACAGATTAACACAAATTAGATTTCATTCTCTTTGAAGTAAAAAAACTCAGGAACTAAGGAACTTAGGAACTCACTAACTCAGGAACTTAACAAACTCCTCATCATACTTCTCAACCATATTTGACCAATCATATTTTTCAGCAATTCCATTTAAATTCTGATTCTGGATTTTATCAATATTTTCGATAAATGAACCCAGTTTATTAATGAGATCATCCTCATCTTCATAAAATAATTGGGGATTTTCATTCATCTGAAATAATTCAGGATAGGTCAGTTGTTTGGGGAGCAGGGGAATGGTATTGCAGTAAACAGCTTCCATAATACTGCCGCCAAAAAAATCCTGGTTGGAGGTCACCGGAAGGATGTCTGCTTTCCATAACCATCTGGCGTAATCTTCAAATGAATCTACGTACCCAAATTGGGCGATATGCGATTTAAGAGTTCCCCGGGCTTTAGTAAAACATGGCAATTCTTTCTTGAACTCTTCCCCCAATACAGCCAGATTAAATTTAGATCCCCTTTGTGATAATTGAATTAATGCGCCAAAAAATGTTTCAGGATTTTTATCATGTTCCCAGCGATGGTTCCATAATATAAGGGGGAGTTCATCCTCACTTTTTTCAACCTTATAATTATCAAATTTCTTTAAATCCATTCCCAAATGTAAGACAGAACTCTTTGCCCGAATTTTGTCAATATTTTGAATTTCCCGATAGTCGGGGAATTGCCACAGGAAATCTTCTAATCCGGTGAAAAATGAATCCAGGTGAAACTTTGAATTAAAAAACACATGATCAGCAGAAAGTGCGGAGCTGTAATTGATGAACCCGTAATGTTTATCGCGCTGAAGTTCTACATCTTCATCATTAGGTGACCATGGGTAGGTAAACTGGTTTTCATGAAAATAAATGGCAACAGGACATTCCGGTTTCACCAATGATTGAAACACCGGCAGATTCAGCATATCCGTTGCAAGTATGAGATGGGGATT
>DTTG01000111.1 GCA_012964845.1 Fidelibacterota bacterium | reverse complement strand
TGTGTCTGCTGTCATCAGTTTAGCTGTGGCATTTCTCATTTTAGGGCCAAGACCCGAGGGCATTGAAGGTTCACTGGATGTATCTATGCTACCCTTGGTTAATGCTTCCTTGAATGGATTAACTATTCCTCTCTTGATATATGGATTTATTTTGATTAAGAAGAAGCAAAGGGACCATCATCGAAATGTGATGCTAACAGCATTTGGAACATCATCATTATTTCTTGTATCCTATGTGATCTATCACTGGTTCAAAAGTGGCCCCAAAATGTATACCGGCGATTTTTCGATACTTTATTATATGATTCTATTAACGCATATCATTCTGGCTGTGAGCATTATTCCGTTGGCATTATTGACCTTATACAGGGGGTGGACTTTCCAGATTGATAAACATCGAAAAATTGCAAAAATCACGTTTCCCATTTGGCTATATGTATCTATTACTGGTGTTATGATTTATCTTATGTTGTACTGAATTTCATAATTTTTTACTTGTATTATATCTGTATTCATATATATAGTCCATTACCTTAAGAAACAAATAACCTATCAACAAAAAAAGAGGTAATCATGACAAGATCAGAAATCGTAATTGATTCCCTAAATAACTCCCGATATACCATTCAACAATGGTCCCAAATTTTGGGTGTTACTCGCGATACCATCCATAAATGGTTAAATGGAGTCAACAGTCCAAAACGTGCTACGGTGAATCACATTGCTGAAACTCTGGGAAAACAAGCCTTCTTTGCTGAAAAGGATGATGTTCAGTTTAAAGATACTGGCAATCCTGCTCCCGAACTTGACCTTGGCAAAAAATCCCACGCTCCGACAGGTGCAACATCTGCTCTGGTTGATGAATTGATTGCACAGGTTCAATACCTTCGGAATCGTGTTCAGGAACTGGAAGCACAAGCATAATTAATATTCCAGATTGATTACGAATATAAAAAAGGCTCGCATTTGCGAGCCTTTTTTGTTTTGAGATATCACAATTACGTATGAATGGATTGTTGGATAGAAAATGGGAGAAGGAAGATGGGAAATGGTGATTGGCAGTTGGTGAGCTGTGGTGAAAGGGTGGTTGGAATATTGGATTGCTGGATGAATGGAATAATGGATTGGTGGGAAATTAGCAGTTTAATAAACATGAGTATTATTCCTTGTACTCTAAAATTCGAGCTGTAAAAAAAGAACAAAAACTCTATTTATGGGATTGGTCTATCCTGGAAGAGATAGGATATAAATTTGAAAATCTTGTTGCGTGTTAATTACTGAAATGTTGTCATTTAAAAGAAGATACGGTAGGATATAATATGGAATTGAGATTCATCCGGGATACAGATAAACGAGCAATTGATTTTGTTATTCTCCAAGATAAAAAACCACTTTTTGCCGTTGAATGTAAAACCGGCGAAAGAGATTTGAGTCCCGCCATCAATTATTTTAAAGAGCGAACCGAAATACCATCTTTTTATCAGGTTCATACTGGGACAAAGGATGTCTTAAAAAAGGATGCAGAATTTTACCATATACGACATTTTGTAAAGAATTGGGAATGCCGTAAGGATGGTGATTGGTTTTGTGTAGCTGGTTGAATGGTTGATTGGATTTGAAATGGGTGGCGAAAGACGTTTGATGGAAAAAAGAATTACAATTTCTTCACCAATCCACCATATTGTTTATCAATCTCAAATCCATGTCCAAAGAAGAATTTCTCCACATAAAAACCAACCGTAATGACTTCAACTCCCCGATGCTTCATCCGTTTATAAAAATCCTCCATCAATCGTTTGCTTAATGCGATCCCGCGATATTTTTCCCGAACAGCAACCCATTCCAAATGGATGCGATTCTTTTCCATGTTTTTCCAATACAATCCACCGACCATTCGATTACGGGAATTAAACATAAACAGGAAATCGTGCTGTGCAGTAAAGGTCCCGGATAGAGATGATTCCGATAATAGGGAATGGAATTGACCGATCTCCTTGGGCAAAAAGGGTGGACGAATTCGATAAACATGACCATCCATTCCTTCCGTTTGAAATACCAAATTCAACCGATTATCCTCGCCATGAGTTGTGGTGACCAACTCAACATAATCGGCAGCATCAACATGGGGGAAAAGCATCCGGGCCAAGTAAAATTTTTCTTTTTCGCTTAATTTTACATTGGACTGAATTTGCGTGATCCGTTCCTGCAGATTCCATGGACTCAATTTCTCTTGTCTCATATCCTGGATCATGG
>DTTG01000110.1 GCA_012964845.1 Fidelibacterota bacterium | reverse complement strand
TTCCCTCCAAGACCATAGGTAAGAACATCCAGAGCTGCATTATAAAAGGCATTTCGCTGGTCTAATCCGCCGGCCACATTGGTATAATTCACTACAGAAATAGTCCGCTTGCCATTGCCGTCAATACCTGAATAGCCATGATGATTCCAGAAATAATCCAATGTCTTGCGCTGATAATCATGGGCGCTCACGCCGGATTTATGGGAAAGTGACGTAGAAGACTCTGTAAACTCCGGCGTTTCACTATTTACATAAGATAGATCGGTATAAAACCCACCATAGCTGTTGATGGTGTAAATATTGCCCAGGGCAGGATTGCTTTCATCCACCATATTGTAAGGACCAAAAGCAATATCCTCTTCGGCATAATCCAGCCAGGGGTCATTACAGAAGCCGTTTCCCACGCCGGGAAACTGTAGGTACCAGTCATTAAAACACTCACCATTGCAGTCTAATATATAACCATCTTCACAATCGCCCTGCTGAGGGGAGACTACACAATCGGAATAACTTCCGCCGCCACAATCGCCGTAATCCCAGCAGTATTCCTCACAGAGAAGATAGGGGGTTACAAGATCCTGTCCAATGGGCATAAAACTACTACCTTCATAGACATAGATCGTATCAACAGCCTCATTTAGAAGATTTATACCGCTGCCAATGACAGGGCCTTCTTCATAGATAAGAGGGAACATGTCAATAATCTCTCCTGTATGGGCATCTACCAAATAGCGCCAGGGGTCTTCAAAACTCACAGCATCTATGCAATGTACAAGATGTGGAATGCTATTCTGAATATAAATTTGAAGATTTTGGTATTTTAAATAAGTAGAAGTAGAAATATAAACTGGCCGGATTATATCCATAGCCCCGGATTTAGTTATTATAGGGACTACAGAAATATCAATGTTATCAATATTGGAAGAAAGGCTGGTTATTATATCACCTTGTATATGCACACGGATATACCGTCCGAAAACGGGGATGCCATTATATGTTTGCTGAAAGGAAAAATGCCGGGTACCATATTTCCCATCCTTGTAATAATCCAGTGGAAACTTGTGTGCATTTTCATGACCAAGTTTATTCTGGATACTTTCCAGGTAATTTCGAACACTGGATTCAGGCTCTCCCTTTAAATGATGCAGTTGTCCGCTGGAAAAGTAGATCCTCCCTCCATCAGTACTTGTTTCCACAGTAACCGCTGAAAATGACATCCCGATCAAAAGGATTATAGTATATAGTTTATACATGGTAAAAATTTAATCTTCCTCCAAATAAAAATGTTACCGTAAGTTACGAATTATTTGCTAATATTTCCTCTATGAAAATCTATTTTGCCGGCGCAATTCGCGGCGGCCGTGACGAAACCGATATTTACAACAACATAATCACCTATCTCTCTTCTAAAGCAGAGGTGCTTACGGAGCATGTTGGAAGTTCTGAACTGACGACAATAGGGGAGACAAACCGATCTGATGGGGAAATTTTCCTGAGGGACATGGAATGGCTTCAGTCCGCTGACCTGGTAATAGCTGAAGTGACAACGCCTTCACTGGGAGTGGGCTATGAACTGGGTATTGCTGAAAAGTTGAAAATTCCGGCTTTATGTTTGTACCGACCTATTAAGGGAAAACGCTTATCAGCCATGATTAGTGGGAATGAGAAATTTAATTGTCAAGCCTACCAAACCTTGGATGACGCAAAAGTCCATATAAATAAATTTTTAAAACAGGAGCAGAAAGTATGAATTACAAATCAATTTGGTTTTTATTAACAGTCCTCATATTCAGTTGTTATCAAAGCCATACAAAAGCAATTCAATATCCCGACACCCGGAAAGATGAAAGTGTAACTGACACCTATTTTGGAACCGAAGTTGCAGATCCCTACCGCTGGCTGGAAGATGATAATAGCGCTGAAACCGCAGATTGGGTAAAAGCCCAAAATAAACTCACTTTTTCATATTTAGAGAGCATAGGTCAAAGGGATGCAATTAAAGAAAGACTCACAGAAATCTGGGATTATGAAAAAATATCTGCTCCATTTAAACGAGGGGAAAAATATTACTTTTATAAAAATGAGGGCTTGCAGAATCAATCCGTATTGTATTCATCAGATGAGCTTGGAGGTGAGGAAAAAATTATATTAGACCCCAATACATTTTCGGAGGACGGCACGGTGGCGCTTTCCGGCACCTATTTTAATCAGGAGGGGAATTTACTGGGATATGCCAAATCTATTGGTGGATCGGACTGGAAAGAATTTTATATCAA
>DTTG01000109.1 GCA_012964845.1 Fidelibacterota bacterium | reverse complement strand
ATCCCGTGGGTTTTACCCAGGAATGCATAGTTCGGTATTCATCCACCAAAATAGGTACATGGGGATCGGGATATTTTTTATACCATTCAACTATATCATCAATTGTTGCAGTTGTTTTTTGTTCTTTACCTTCAAAAATGATGTTTACCAATTGAACTTCACCATTTTCTATCAAGTCTCTTACAGGGAGATAACGATCTTTCCACCAAGGATTTTCCCGTATTTTCAAATCATTTGAAGTGAGCCAGGATGCAATGTCATTACATGGTGAGCACCAGGCAGCGGACAATTCAATGAGGGTCATTTTTCCCTGATGAGCAAAATCATATAAATCTACGCTTTCACCAAATTGATCAATTGCTTCAAAGCGGGGAATTACTTCACCTACCTTTGGGACGCAATAATTCCCCTTGGGGTGTGCCCTGCAATTCTGGTTGTAACAATCAGAATCGCTTAGGCATTCGCAGCCAGTGGGACCAGGACAGGGTAGGTCAAACCCCGGATCTTCAATATCATCAATGCGGGGATTCACCGGCCATCCTCCTGCATAAGTAAAAGTGGGGGTTTGTTTTTCTTCACTGAAAATAATGGTGGTTAATAATAATCCCACAAGTTTTAAAACTTTCATGCTGGTTCCTTTTTGAAATTTATTTGATTTAAAAATTATACTGTTGTTAATAATGAAATATTACGGATTCAATTTTACCCTAAATCCGCCCCGCATACTTTACAAAATCGTGCATCGTCTTCATGATTTTCATCGCTACAGTTGGGACAGACCAGAGTATTGAATTTATGGGTTAAACTCGTATATTCTGCCGATACAATTCCAGCAGGGATGGCAAGGGTGGCGTAACCAATTATCATTACCAGGGAGGCCAATGCCTGCCCTAATTCCGTTTGGGGTGACATGTCGCCGTAACCTACAGTGGTAATCGTAACTATTGCCCAGTAAATACTTCGGGGAATACTGGTAAATCCATTCGCTTCCCCCTCAATGAGATACATAACAGATCCGAAAATAGTGACTAAGACAATTATGGAAAACATAAAAACGATGATTTTGCGGCGGGAACCATAAACCGCTTTCATGAGCATGTTGGTTTCCCCAATGTACATAATTAGTTTTAATATCCTGAATATTCTAAAAACCCGCAGGATTCGTATGACGCTGAGATAGCGGCTGGCAGGAATAAAAATACTGATATAGGTAGGAATGATGGACAGAAAATCAATGATGCCGAAAAAACTTCTAATATACAGGACTGGTTTACCAATGCAGTAGATTCTGAGAAAATATTCTATGGTAAAAAGCAGTGTGAAAATCCACTCCATGACGTACAGAGCTTCCCCATACAGGTTATTGTAATATTGTACACTATCCAGCAGAACCACAACTACACTGAGGAGGATACTGACAATTAATAACAGATCAAAACCCTTACCGGCAGGTGTGTCCGATTCAAATATGATTTTGTATAATTTATTTTTTAAAGCAGAATTCATCCTTTAGGCAGGGTGTATTTATAGTGTTAGCTTTAGCCCCTCATAAGCGAAATAGGGTTGTACAGAACTCCCATTTTCTTTGAGAGTTTTAGCAGCTTTTTCAAGTTCCTTATCTAACAAGTCATCCGTGCGCTCCGGGTCATGGTGATAATACACCAAGTTTTTAACCTCTGCAGATTTACCCAATTCTGTTACCTGAGATATGAGTGAATGACCCCAGCCATGTTTTAGTGGCATATCATCCTCGGTATATTGAGCATCATGAATGAGAATATCAGCATTTCTGCATTGATTAGTAAGTTCATTCAATTCAATTGACTTTTCATAAGGGGGGTCAATCTCATTATCAGTGAAATAGCAAATGATTTTATCATCAATTGTAATTTTATATCCGAATGCTTTCCCCGGATGATTCATGGGTACCATTTCCAGGTGGAAGCCATTACTTTCTAAAAATTCCAGCGGGTTTTCAGTTACAAAGTTGAAATTAGAAGGTACCTGATCAGGAGTTATTGGAAAATGTGCGCCGTCCATTTGATCGATGAGGGAAGCGAGAACTACATTCTTTTTATGCAAAGTAGGGAACATATGAACCGGTCGGTTTGGCTGATAAATAGGTGTAAAAAATGGAAAGCCCTGGATGTGATCCCAATGGGAGTGGGTCACAATGACAAATATTTCTAAATCTGGTTTGCTGATGATGGCGCTGCCCAGATTTCGGATACCTGTTCCAGCATCCAGTATGAGAATTTTATTATCAGCCGTTATGGATACGCAGGATGTATTTC
>DTTG01000108.1 GCA_012964845.1 Fidelibacterota bacterium | reverse complement strand
AAATAATATCTCAAAAGGGGATATTAAATTATTAATTCCTCATCAAGCTTCAGGAAAAGGAGTGAAGGCTTACTCTAAATTTGGCGGATTTCAAAAAGAGCAGGTGATGGACATTGTAGAAACTACTGGAAATTGCGTTGCTGCTTCATTGCCCCTGGCATTGGTCATGGCTCAGAAACAGAACTTATTTAATGAGGGTGACTTAATTTACCTGATTGGTACAGGGGCTGGATTATCAATTGCTTCTGCATTAATTAGAGTTTAGCCATGGTACCTGTTTTAGAATTCATTAATAATAGAAAGGCTGCAATAAAAATTGCCCATAGAGGCGGGATGGCATTGTATCCTGAAAATACATTGGAGGCATTTCATGGGTCGGTGGATTTTCATAAAGTTGAAATGCTGGAAATGGACCTCCAAATCACCAAAGATGACCAGGTTATTGTTCTACACGATGATTGCGTAGATAGAACCACCAACGGAACAGGGAAGGCAATTGACCTTAGCTATGAGGAAATTTCAGAGTTTGATGCAGGATATAATTTTAAGGATGAAAAAGGAAATTTATCATTTAGGGATAAAGGAGTAAAAATCCCCCTGTTTGAAGAAGTCTTGAAGCAACTCCCAAATACCTATTTAAATATTGAATTGAAGGGAAATAATCCAACACTTGTTCAGAAAACAGTACCCTTAATTACTAATTATAATGCAGAGGATAAAATATTAATTGGTTCAGCTAATTACTTTCAAAATAAACGTGTTCAAAGGCATTTTCCGAATTGCGGTTATTATCTATCACGTCTAGAATTATATTTATTTATTTTCAGGGGATATTTTGGGTTATTAAAAAGAGATGGGGATAAATTTCTAACTGTAGAGGCTCCTATCGAACACCATGGTATCCCTGTTTATCAAACCTTTTTAAAAGCTACTAATAAATTAGGGAAACCATTATTTGTTTGGGGAGCGAACGACAAGGACACAATTCAAAAATTAATTGCTGATGGTGTAGCTGGAATAATGACCGATCGGCCGGATTTATTTTAGTTTTAAAGTAAATATAATTTTAAGATTTACATTGAGAGGCTATTAGTATGTTTTTAATGTTTACCCTCTTCCGTACACATGTTTTGCCATTAACAGATTTGGGTATTAAAAAGGGAATTATGAAGTTATATGATTTTTAAGAATTACCAACTCCAAAACAAATGATGGAAAAATCAAAATCCTGGCAGCCTTACCGAACCATTGCTTCTTGGTATTTGTGGAGTGTGCTGGAGAATAATTAAATTTATAAAATGAATACAAGCCAAATTAATCCCCACCCAATTTTATATACTTTCAGGCGTTGCCCTTATGCTATCAGGGCCAGGATGGCTTTAGCATATTCAAATATTACAATTGAAATAAAAGAAATATTCTTACAAAACAGGCCACAGGAATTATTTGATATTTCACCAAAAGGTACTGTCCCTGTTCTATGCTTAAATAATTCAAAAATTATTGATGAGAGTTTGGATATAATGCAATGGTCCTTAACTCAAAATGACCCCGATAGTTGGATTATACCCAATTTGGATATTCAACTCAAATTGATAAAAGAAAATGATAGTGAATTCAAGTATTGGCTTGATAGATATAAGTATTATGATAGGTATCCAGAACATGACAAAAATTACTATAGAGAGAAATGTGGTGAGTATATTTCAAAATTAAATATTATGTTGAAGGATAGTGCCTACTTGTATTCCAATAAAATATCTATTGCTGATGTTGCTATTTTCCCATTTATCCGTCAATGCGCCAATGTAGATACAGATTGGTTTACAGGTACATTTCTAAATACCAATACTTGGTTAACTCTATTAATTGAATCAAAATTATTTTTATCCATAATGCATAAATACCCTGAATATCAATCAGGGCAAAAATCATTAATAGTTAATTTTAATACTATGTGACCCAGCTCACACTTCCAAATCTCCTTATAAAATGTCCTTTAGAGGTAAAGCCAAAAAGCCTTAAATTTTAGCCTGCAAGTATAAAACAGATGAATAGAAAATTACTTATATTAACACAATTTATTTTCTGGGGTATGCTATATGCCCAAGATTATACAGTAGAGAATGCATTTCCCGCGTTTACATTCACCAATCCGGTGGGAATTGAATCGGCAGGGGATGGCAGCAATCTCCTGTTTGTAATTGAACAGCCTGGCAGAATTTATACCTTTGAAAATGATCCCAATGTGTCCGAGCGGTACATATTTTTAGATATCCCAGATATTGTGAATGACAC
>DTTG01000107.1 GCA_012964845.1 Fidelibacterota bacterium | reverse complement strand
TTTGTTCGTTCATGGCGGAAAATGGGTAAATAAGATTTGGAAAGAAGTCCCCGTGCCATGCCTGAAACAAAGGTGGGAATATTTAAATTTTTAACTGCATCTGCTAATTTTTCATGTTGAGTGGGGTTGATTAGGGCTTGACTGCCAATGAGCAGTACCGGTTGTTTTGCAGACTGCAGCATTTCAGATAAGCGGTGAATATGTAATGATGTATCTTGAGCATCTTCAATTTTAGTATTTTTAGGGAAGGTTTTATTTTTATCCTTAAAAATACGATTGACATTCCAATTTAGATAACGAGTCATCCACCAAGGCATAGATTTGCCAATTGATTTTAGACCATACCACTCACGCACCAACGACTCAGGATAGAGCAAATCCACAGGAATTTCTAAATAAACGGGACCGGGTACTCCAGAGGTGGCTGTTGAAATTGCTTCCTCCAGTGATGGCTGTAAATCTTTCACCCGTTTAATTGTTTTGGCATATTTTGTGATAGATTCCACCACTGATAGATGGTCAATATCCTGGAGGCTGCCTCTATCTTTTAGAACTGTAGCCGCTGCGCCACCTAAAATGAGGACAGGAATTTGAGCCATCTGGGCATTTTTTATTGCGGTAATGGTATTGGTCAATCCCGGTCCTGCGGTTACAGCGGCAACTCCAATAGATCCAGATAGCCGTGAAATAGAATCAGCAGCAAATACTGCGGTGGATTCATGACGGACATCGATAACCCGAATACCCAATGCATTACAGCCTGTCAAAATGGGAGATATATGTCCACCACAAAGGGTGAAAATCCATTTTACATTATGGCGGTGAAGAACCTCTGCAACTGAATTTCCACCATGTTGTTCAACACTCGTGTTCAAATTTCAACCTTCTCATCAAAAACTATACAGGGTTTACCATTCCAACTCCAATCTTGCACATCTTTGTCTGTTAAGCGCTGGCTAAAATGGGTAAGAATGAGCCGTTTAACTTTGGCTTCGTCTGCAATTTCCATAGCCTGGATTTCAGTGGTATGAAAATGTTCTTTCGCCTTTTCTCTCATGTCATGCCCGAAGGTTGCTTCATGGATGAGGACATCAGCATTTTCAGCCAGTTTAACCGCATTTGAATTGGGGAGTGTATCTGTTATAAACACTAAATTCTTACCAGCATCAGAAATTCTATATCCCCAACAAGGGATTTTATGTTTCATTTCCAAGGCCTGAATTTTAATGTCATCCTGAATAATTAATTGGTCATCTGCTGAAATATCAATCCATTGTAAATCCTGCTTATTTATTAATCCCGAGTGTCGAAAACAATCATCAAAATAATTCTGGAGTTGAGGTGGTCCAATTAGCGTTAAGGTTGAATCAATACCAAATATTTTTCGATAGAACAGAAGTGGGATTAGCCCCCCAATATGATCGGGATGCATGTGTGTAATAAGAATATATTTTAGATTTTTCCATTTGTATCCAGCTTTCTGCCAACGCAGGTAACTTCCTTCACCACAATCAATCATTATATCATAATTGGTGGTGGAAACCATTACACAGGTAACACCTCGATCTTGTGTAGGAACACCACCGGAATATCCAATTATTTGAAAAGATTGTAACATCAATCGTCCATTTCCGGTTTTTGCCTGAGCTGTTTTTTTTGAGATTGTTTCCTTTTAGTTTCCAATATTTTTTCTTTTGCTGATCTGGGTTTACGTGTTGGGATTCTCTTTGGAGGACGATAATTTAATGCTACCAGTTTTCCCCTGAGTTGGAGAAGGCATTTTCGTTTATTTTGGTATTGGCTGCGTTCATCCTGACAAGAAACTACTGTACCAGTTGGGAGATGGGTCATGCGAACTGCCGACTCTGTTTTATTTAGATGCTGACCACCCTTTCCTCCAGCTCTGAAAGTATCCACATTACATTCTTTCAGGAGGTCTTCATCGGAGTCTGGAATATGAACAGGATCACTCAATTAAAACTGAGGCTCAGTTTTACGCAAGTCCCGCAGAACCACCTAAGTCTAAAATATCAATACCAAATTTTGAAGCTGCTTTTTGCCATTTGTCCGAGTTTGGAATTGAAAAAATAAATTTGTCATCGGCTGGCATTAGTAGCCAATCGCCATTTTCAATTTCTCTTTCAATTTGTCCTTTTCCCCAACCGGCATAACCAAATGAAAAACGAAATTCGCTGGGGCCGTCCCCATTTTTTAAATCAGCAACAATTTGCTTATTTGAAGTTAAGGCAACAGATTTTGAAATGGATAATGTCCCCTCAATAGTATAGCTTGCATTATGGAGAATTAGACCCATTTCAAGATTCACCGGACCACCAAAATAAATATCCGGTAGTGGGTTTATTTGTGCTAACCCCGTTTGCTGGATAACATCCGCAGCATTTTCGGAAATCATAGGCTTATTAATAATCAAACCCATGGATCCATCCTTATCGTGTTCGCAGATATAAATCAGACTTTTAGAGAAAATTGGGTCATTCATATGCGGCATTGATATAATAAAATGATTAGAGAAACTTTTCATACTGATAGTAAAATTAAACAGGTTCTATTCAATAAAAAGAGTGAAATGAAATTAAATTATAGATTATTGGAAGCCCGTTTTATAGATCGGCCAAATCGATTTCTCACACGAGCTGAATTAAATGGAAAGATTGTGGAGAGCCATCTGCCTGATCCTGGACGCTTGAAGGAATTGCTCAAACCGGGGGTGCAAATCCTACTGAAACAAGAAAACGGAGAAAATCGCAGAACGAAATATTCCACCCAGGCAGTTTATGATGGCAGCACACTTATATCTCTGAATACCCTTCTGCCAAATAAATTCACTGCTCATCTATTGACAGAAGGGAAAATTAACTTTTTAAAGGGATGGGATATATATAAAAAGGAAGCGACTTACGGAAAACATCGGTTTGATTTTCATTTACAAAAAGAAGATGAGTTTATGTTTCTTGAAGTAAAGTCGGTTACTCTGGTGGAAAATGATGTTGCGAAATTCCCAGATGCAATTACTGAAAGGGGAAGAAGCCATGTTGAACATTTAGGTGAAATGGCATTGGAGGGCATTCGTACGATGGTGCTTTTTGTTGTCCAGCGGCATGATGCAAAATTATTTCAACCGCAATGGGAACGGGATCCAAAATTTGGATCTGCATTGTTTAAAGCATGGCAAAATGGTCTGGAAGTACGGGTTATCCATTTAAAAATGACCAGAAGTGAATTGCAATATTTAGGGGAAATCCCAGCTGAATTGAATCCGGAATCTTAATTAACTTTTCTTTGTAAATTTCAAGTCTGTATGTTACCTAAAATAAAACTACTTCCTTTGATATTGATCCTGCTATTATTTGGCTGTGCAGCACAAGGTCCTGCAACTGGCGGTCCGGTCGATAAAAAAGGACCTGTGCTCATTTCAATTCAGCCTCAAAATGGATCTCTGAATATTTCTTCCAGTCAGAAAGTTACTCTAATTTTTGATGAACTCCTTGACCCTGTTTCCATTCCGGCATCAATTCAGATTGAATTTAACCTTGACTATAAACTGAAAATCCGTGGTAGGAAATTAATCATTATCCCGGAAAAAAATTGGCCAACCAACGGAATTGTACGAATTAATATGTCCAGAAGAATTAGAGATTATCAAAAAAATATGATGGACAAACCTATTCAACTCATTTTCAGTACAGGATCAAATATTCCTGTTGGGGTCATTAGGGGTGATATACTTGGAATTGATACAGATAAACTGATTGAGGTTGGATTATTTGATTGGCCGCCATCAACTCAATCTACGTATATCCAAAAAGTTGAAGCTGATGAAATAGGAACATTTCATTTCAGGGGAATTGAAAATGGGCGCTATGCACTTGTAGCCATTGAAGGTGTTATTTCAGACATTGAAAAACAGATGAGGAAAAAGAATTACGCCATGTTATCCTCTAGTTATATAACAATTTCATCAGATGAAATTGAAAAAAAAGTTGTCATGCTTTTGTCTGAACCGATAGAGAAATTGAAAATAACCTCTGTAGAAATGCAAAGCCAGTATTGTTGCCAATTGACCCTGGATGACAATAGTAAGGAATTAATGATAATTGATTCACTGCTTTCTCCGGGTGATTCAATTTTTGTACACCTTGAAAAATCTAACCGATTAGAAGCCTACCAAGTCTTGGAATACTCATTTATACTTCCTGAAATAATGGATACTTTAGCACCCACGTTAACTCAATCATTTCTTGAGAATGACAAATTCAAACTGATATTTTCAGAACCAGTTCAATTGGGTAGCAATGCCATAATTACTACTGAGGATTCTATAATTATTCCCATAGCCTTCACCTTTGAAAATGAATTTTCAGTTAATATTTCAAATCTCCCAGATTCCATAAAAATAATTCACATTCTGGGAGAACATATTCAAGACTGGGCTGGAAATAACTTTGCTGATTCTTCTAAAACTGTGAGGATCACCAGACATTCAAAAAAAGAAGAATTAATAATTGGCGGAAACATTCTGGGGTTTGTGAATTATGATGATAAACATCCTCTTAAGATTGAAGCCCATCAAATTGGGAGTGAATCAAATTATATGGTGGATGTTAAGAATCATAAATTTGAATTTATTAATTTATCTCCAGGGTTATATGAATTATGGGGATTCGAAGCACTAAATAATCGGGATGGAAATGTATACCATTCAGGGCTTTGGGCTCCTTATCACCGGGCGGCAAAGTTTGCCTTTTACCCGGATACAATTGATGTGAGAGCCCGCTGGGATGTTGAAGGTGTAAATATTAATTTTGAGTAAATTATAGGGTTAAATAGGAGTTTAATTTTATGTATCATGTTATTTTAGCAGGAGGATCCGGCTCAAGGTTTTGGCCGAAAAGCAGGGAAAATACGCCCAAGCAATTGTTGAAAATTCTGGGTGAAGAAACAATGATTCGGCTCACATATAACCGATTACGAGAAATTGCCGATTTGGATAAAATTTTCGTAGTTGCATCTGCTAAGCTATCAAAATTAATTCACAATGATATTCCTGAAATCCCGGAAGAAAATTTCATTATTGAACCATCAGGAAAAAATACTGCTCCGGCAATTGGTTTGGCAGCCCTGCATATTTTCAAAAGGGATTCTAATGCAATAATGGGTGTGTATCCCGCAGACCATTTAATTATTGGTGATTCAAAATTTAAAAACATTATAACTAATGCGCAGAAAATGGTTGAACAAAAGCCCTGCCTTATTACCATCGGAATTGAGCCCACCTATCCTGCAACTGGATATGGATATATTCAGTATGATTCAAATAAAAAGATGGATGTAAAAGGGGTGTACAAGGTTAAAACCTTTGCTGAAAAGCCCGAAAAAGAAACGGCTGAAAAATTTATAATAAGCGGCGAATTTTTATGGAATGCCGGAATGTTTGTTTGGAAGGCAGAAATAATTCTCCTCGAAATGAAGACCTTCATGTGTGAGCTACATGATTCATTAGATTCAATTTATGATGCATTGGGAACTCCTCAATATGAAACCGTTTTGGACAGGGAATGGGAATTGGTGCATCCGGAAAGTATTGATTATGGGATTTTGGAAAAAGCTAAAAATGTCTACACTATTAAAGCTGATTTTCAATGGAATGATCTGGGCTCATGGTATTCCCTATTTAATGTACTCACAAAAAATAATGAGACAAATTACCATGATGGAGATGTGATTTCTGTGCAATCAGAAAATAATCTCATAATCAGCCCTGGCAGACTTACTGCAGTTGTAGGTGTGAAAGATATGGCTATTATCAATTTGGATGATGCCACTCTAATTGTTCCTCATGACAAATCGGAAGCGGTGAAAGATGTGGTGAAAATGTTGAAATCAATGAATAAGTCAGAATATTTGTGAAGCCAACCAAAATATATCAGGAATTTGAACAATTAGCAGAATCCCTTGAAGTTAAAATCATTCAGGAAAAGGGGAATTTTAAGGGAGGGTACTGCCTTCTTGAAAAAGAAAAAATAATTGTAATTAATAAGTTGAAACCTATGGAGCAGAGAATCAGGGCATTAGCTCAGGCATTTTCCCGTTTAGATATTTCTGCAATCTATCTAAAACCTGCAATTCGCGATATTATTGACTCTGAAATTAATGCAGCTTAATTATATCATTATAATTGCCTTGATTCAGAAGTCCTGAAATACATATTTTAAGCCCCCAAATTATTTAATGGAAAATGTATTTTAAATTCGGCAAAATTGTTCAAATGGTAAGCAGCCCAATTTCTATATTGAAATTGGGGTAAATCATTAAAACTGTAAATTCCGGCATAAATGTCGGATTTTGTATTTATATAAGGAGTCAATATGAAAGATTATACAACTGATAATATTATTAATATCGCTTTAGCAGGTCATGCTTCTACGGGTAAAACAACCCTTTCAGAAGCAATCATGTATAATGGCGGTTCTATTCATAAAATGGGCAGTATTGATGCAGGAACCACTCTTTCGGATTATCGTGAATATGAAATAAACAACCAACATTCTATCTCCCTTTCCCTTATGAATCTTGAATGGTTAGATAAAAAGTTTAACATTTTAGATACTCCTGGTTATCTGGATTTTCATGGCGAGGTTAAGTCAGCCATGGCTGTAGCAGATTTTGCGGCATTAGTTGTGAGTGTAACAGAAGGTATTGATGTTGGTACAGAATTATGCTGGGACTATGCAGATAAAGAATTTAACATTCCTAAATTGTTTATAATTAATATGACTGATAAAGAACAGTCGGATTATGATTCTGTATTATCTACTTTACAAAGCCGATATGGTAGAACGGTTTTTCCTTTTACACTTCCTGTGAACCAAGGTCCGGGATTTAATCAAATAGCTGATGTTTTACGAAAGGAAGTCTTTACTTTTAAAACCGACGGATCAGGGGATTATACTGAAGCTGTAGCTGAAGGTGATTGGTCTCAAAAGTTGGAGGAAATGCACAATGAACTAATAGAATTAATTGCGGAATCTGACGAAAGTTTATTAGAAATATTCTTTGATAAAGGAGAGTTGAGCGAGGAAGAACTCAGGAGTGGTTTACACCAGGCTTTAAAATCTGGTGGACTCATACCTGTTTTCTGTGTGTCAGGTGAAACCAATACTGGTGTAAAAAGAATGATGGATATTTTAGCAAGATATGCACCCTGTGCGGGTGACTTTGAAAAGGTGGAAGGTACTCATCCGGATTCTGGTGATGAAGTTCTCCATGGTCCTTCCATTAATGACCCTTTGGCTGCACGGGTTTTTAAAACAATTAGTGAAGAGCATATCGGAGAAATGTCATTTTTCAGAGTTTACTCGGGTAAAGTAAATGCTGGTGATGATTTAAGAAATACTACCCGGAATAATTCTGAAAAAATGCGCCAGATTTATTTTATGAATGGCAAAAATCGGAAAGATGCTTCACAGCTAATTGCTGGTGATATAGGTGCAGCATTAAAATTAAAAAATACCCATACGGGAGATACTTTGGCTGATCCAAAGGGTCCTATTCTTTTACCAAAGATAAACTATCCCACACCGAATATGAGTTATGCTGTGAAACCAAAAGCAAGAGGTGATGAAGAAAAAATTGCTAATGGTTTGGCAATAATGCATGAAGAAGATCCAACCTTTCTTTATAGAGTTGATTCCGAGTTAAAGCAAACCATAATTTCTGGGCAGGGAGAACTGCATTTGAATATTGCTATAAAACGCATTTCTGAGCGGTTTCATGTTGAATTAGAAAAGGAAACTCCCAAAGTTCCATACAGAGAGACCATTTCCGGAAAAGCAGAAGCAAAATATAGACATAAAAAACAATCAGGGGGTTCCGGACAGTTTGCTGAAGTATGGCTGCGGATAGAAGCCGCAAATCGAGGAGAAGGAATAGAATTTAAAAACTCTTTGGTGGGGCAAAATGTGGATAGAGGATTTGTGCCATCAGTTGAAAAGGGAATTAATCATATTTGTAATGATGGTGTAATTGCCGGATGCAAAGTAGTGGATATAAATATTAATTTTTATGATGGTAAAATGCACCCTGTGGATTCAAATGATATGGCCTTTCAAATTGCAGGACGCCATGCTTTTATGGATGCCGTAAAAAGTGCCAGACCTAAATTATTAGAACCAATCTATTCCATTAAAGTAAAAATCCCAGATGATGTAATGGGTGATATTATGGGGGATATTTCATCTCGCAGGGGAAAGGTACAGGGAATGGAAACTGATGGGCACTTTCAAATAATAAATGCGGAAGTTCCAATGGCAAACCTTCATGATTATGCCACTGCTTTAAAGGCAATGTCCAGTGGGAGGGGAATGTTTACCAACGAATTCTCTCATTATGAGGACATGCCCCACATTGAAGCAGACAAAGTTATTTCCAAATGGGAAGCTGCCAGAGCTGCCGGTGAGTGATGAATTAAAATATCTATGGGCACCCTGGCGGATGGGTTATATACGCACCGTAAAAAATGAGTTTGGACCTTGCTTATTCTGTGATAAATCCCAAATAGGTAAAGATGAAGATGACCTGGTAGTTCATCGGGGAGAGAATGCCTATATCCTCATGAATTTATATCCCTATAATAATGGACATCTCATGGTGGTTCCCTATGACCATGAAAAGAACTTTGATGATTTACAAACAGATACCCAGGTAGAAATGATGAATTTGATGAGTCAGGCAATGGGAGTATTGCGGGAAAGCCTTAGCGCAGATGGATTCAATTTTGGTGCTAATTTTGGTGAGGTTGCCGGTGCCGGGATTAAAGAGCACCTCCATTTACACTTAGTCCCCAGATGGATAGGTGATACAAACTTTATGCCGATCATGGGTCATACCAAGGTAATGGTAGATGGATTGAAAGAAACCCGGAAACAACTTGCTGATGCATTTGCAAAAAATGGGAAATAATTCTCTATTTAAAAATAAATATCTCAGTAAATTTTCCAGCTGTAATTGAAATAATTTTTCCGGTATAGCTCAGTTGGTTAGAGCAGCGGACTGTTAATCCGCGTGTCGCTAGTTCGAGTCTAGCTACCGGAGCACCTCTTGAACCCCTGTTTTGTAATGGGGGTTTTTAGTTGTAGTACATTCTCAACCTAATCACATTTATCCAAATTAGGTCAAATATATGGCAAATGGGGACACGAAAAGCGGGGACACGCTGCTGATTATGA
>DTTG01000106.1 GCA_012964845.1 Fidelibacterota bacterium | reverse complement strand
TATCCATCCTGCCCAATGGCGGAATAAGTGTAGAAGATGATGGTAGAGGTATTCCAGTTGACATTAATAAAAAAGAGGGTACATCAGGATTAGAATTGGTAATGACGGTTTTACACGCTGGTGGAAAATTCGACAAGGATTCTTATAAAGTGTCTGGGGGTCTACACGGTGTTGGGGTGTCGGTTGTAAACGCATTGTCAAAAGAATGCACCGTTTTTGTAAAAAGAGATGGCAGTGTTTTTTCTCAATCCTACAAATACGGAAAAACAACCACCGAAATAGAAAAACATGGCTATGCAGATTCTACGGGAACCAAAGTTGTATTTTATCCTGATGATTCCATTTTTCAGGAATTAACATACTTTTTTGATGTAATTGATGAAAGATTGAGAGAATTAGCATATTTAAACAGCGGTATCAAAATTGTTCTTACAGATGAAAGAGAAGAAAAAAAATCCGTCGAACATTTTTATGAGGGCGGTTTAAGCGAATTTATTATTCATTTAGATGAGGGTCATAAGCCTGTATTTAAAGAGCCAATTCAAATATCTGGAGAAAGGGAAAACATCACGGTTGACATTGCCCTAAGGTATAATGATAGCTACAATGAGACCATCCTTGCCTTTGTAAACAATATTAATACAATTGAGGGAGGTACACACCTCTCTGGTTTTAAAACAGCACTCACACGCTCTTTAAATAAATATGCAGCACAAAACAATCTGTTTAAGCCCGTGAAGGGTAAAACCCTTTCACTGTCTGGGGATGATGCCCGAGAAGGAATAACAGCAGTACTATCAATTAAGGTTCCCGAACCGCAATTTGAAGGTCAAACCAAAACAAAACTTGGTAATGGGGAAGTTAAAGGCGTGTGTGATTCCATTATCATGGAAGGCTTAACCAGCTTTTTTGATCAAAATCCGGAAATTGCAAAAAAGATAATTACAAAAGCCGAGTATGCTGCGCGAGCCAGAGAAGCAGCCAGGAAAGCAAGGGAGCTGGTAAGGCGAAAAAACGTTTTGGATATTTCTGCCCTTCCTGGAAAGCTGGCTGATTGTTCAGAAAAAGACCCATCCCTTTGTGAGCTTTATTTAGTTGAAGGAGATTCTGCTGGAGGTTCAGCAAAACAAGGAAGAGACCGAAAATTCCAGGCAATCCTACCCTTAAGGGGAAAGGTTATCAACGCTGAAAAAGCCAGAATCGATAAACTTCTTGAAAACACAGAAATACAAACAATTATAACAGCTTTGGGAGCAGGGTTTGGAGGTGACGAAGAAATTGGCGGAAAAGAAGGTGTTTCTGTCGGTGGATTTGATATCAACAAATTGCGCTACCATAAAATTATTATTATGACAGATGCTGATGTTGACGGCAGCCATATACGCACATTGTTATTAACATTCCTTTATAGAAAAATGCCAGAATTATTGATCGGTGGATACGTATATATTGCCCAACCACCACTTTATAAATTGACAAAAGGGAAAAAGATTCGATATGCCTATACTGATGCAGAAAGAGATCAGGTTTTAGATGAAATAAAAACCGATGGCTCAAAAATAGATATTTCCCGCTATAAAGGTTTGGGAGAAATGAATGCTGATCAACTATGGGATACAACCATGGATCCATCCTGCAGAACGCTTTTAAGGGTCACCATTGATGATGCTGTTGAAGCAAACCGAATTTTTTCTAAACTAATGGGAGAAGAAGTAGAAGGGCGGAGAGAATTTATTGAAACCAATGCAAAATTTGTTGTTAATCTTGATGTGTAATAAAAATTAATCAAACTATGTCTGAAGAAATTATAGAAGGTACAATTTTAGATAGAGACATCGTCAAGGAGATGTCTGAATCATACCTAAACTATTCCATGTCTGTTATTGTCAGCCGTGCATTACCGGATGTGCGCGACGGACTAAAGCCAGTTCATCGGCGGGTTCTCTATGGCACCTCAGATCTTGGGGCATCCTGGAATCGAAGATATAAGAAATGTGCCCGTATTGTTGGTGAAGTCTTGGGTAAATATCACCCCCATGGTGATTCTTCTGTTTATGACTCGCTGGTTAGAATGGCTCAACCCTGGTCGTTGAGATATCCACTTATGGATGGGCAGGGTAATTTTGGATCCATTGATGGTGACAGTGCGGCAGCCATGCGGTACACAGAAGCACGCATGCACCGAATATCCTCTGAAATCATGCGAGATTTGGAAAAGAAAACAGTGGATTTTCAACCAAATTTCGATGACACACTTGAAGAGCCAGTTGTACTCCCTGCAATAATCCCTAATCTGCTTATGAATGGAGCCGATGGTATTGCGGTTGGAA
>DTTG01000105.1 GCA_012964845.1 Fidelibacterota bacterium | reverse complement strand
TCACCATCAGCACCGGGGTAATGGATATTCCAGGCAAATTGCTGTGCAACCACACGAATCTGAATGGCTTCATCCGCATCGGGAACAGTGGTTCTCATCTGTGACCAGAGTGGAATGGATAATCCAACCAGCAAAAAGGCTTCTATTACAATTACTCCGATTTCAGCAAATTGGGAGTAATGTGATTGAACGCCATTATAATCAGCTTTCGGATTTGATTTTGAGTTAAATTTAATCAGTGTAATAATTAAATAGATTCCCCAACCAGCAAATAAGATGAACATGACCCAATGCACCCAGCCCAACACCATATCCATCATAAATCCATGACTGACAGCGTTTACCGGCAGCCCTAAATGATCACTTAAATTTCCAAGATATTCAATCATACATCCCCTAAGAATTATTTAATTTTTTTGTTCTCATTGAAATTGTAAAAATAGAAGCAGCTACAATGAGCAATATGAAAATAATGAACCCCAATAAAGTCAATACTCCCATATTCATGCCATGGCTCATGGGTGCTTCTGGATTACCGTAACACACTGCACAGGGGAAAAGCACCCCCGGAATTAAACTTAAAATAATGGGTATTAGTTTAGCCCGCATTTAATTCAGAAATCTCCTTTAAGAACCATTTTCCATATATCAGCAATCCAATTGTAAAAGCTACTGAAATTAAAGAGTAAATAATATATTGAATGCCTCCAATTTGTGACCATTCATTATAACACCAGTAACCAAAAAATATGGAAAATAGGGTGGAAATACAAATAAAGATGATATGAAAGGATTTTAAAGACATGGGCTTAATAATGACTCATGAGATTTAAATCCCAGAGTAATGGGATAAAAAGTAATAAGCCCAGAAAAAATACGGTTAATAATAATATCCAGTGAATAATTTTCTTTTCAGAATTTAAATGCATGAAATTGGCAGCTACCAGGTAGCCCTTAATTGCGGCGATAGTAAGCCCTACAAATACAGCCCCGGCAATTGAATTCTGCACATTGAATTCCATGTAAGATGCTGTCACCGTTAGGGCTGTGCCTATTAATAAGTAAACAAAAATTTTCCGGTAATTGGCAATATGGTGTGCCATGTCTTTTGCTGACATTGAGTCTCCTTAATTTAAAAGATATAATATTGGAAATAGGAATATCCAGACCAAATCCACAAAGTGCCAATATAGGCCAACTATTTCAATCCGGTTGGTAAACCGTTCTGGTTCATTGTCCCACATTTTAATTCCCGGGCCGAAAAAATAACCCAGGACAATCATACCGCCGATGATATGTAGGCCATGCAGTCCGGTTAAGGTAAAATAAAGGGCCATATAGGTATCATGAGAAGGAACAAAGCCTTCATGAATTTTATGTGAATATTCAAAATATTTCACTATCAGAAAGACCAGAGCACAGATGAGGGTGGTTCCCAGATAAATCCTGAATTTACCTAAATCCTTCGTTTTCAAGGATACCCAGGCCATCACCATGGTAACACTGGAGGCGATGAGCACAACCGTATTAAAAGTGGCATGAGGAATTGTTTCTTTCAGTAAATGCATTATAGAACCATGTTCACCAATGGGCGGCCAGACAGGTGCGCCCGTGCGAAGCAGAATATAAGCTGAAAACAATCCACCGAATAGCATAACTTCAGAGGCCAGAAATAACCAAATTCCCAGTTTGGAATTGTAAACTCCAGTATCTTCTCTTACTTGAACATTATAAGGTATTTCCATTAACGATCCTTAATTAATTTTGAGTTTGAGGAGTAAAATCAGAACTATCACCAGGCACACTATATTCGTATGGTCCTCGGTAAACTGTAGGCACTTTTTCAAAGTTACCATGTCCCATTGGAGGCGAAGTCGTATCCGTCCATTCTATGGTTGTAGCCTGCCAGGGATTTGGGTCAGGTTCCGCATCCTTTTTCCGTAATAAAGTACGGATTAAATTTATGATAAACGGAATTTGAGCAACTGCCAGCAGCCAGGCTGAATAGGACATAAATTCATTAAGATGCAATGTCCCCTGAGCATGGGCATAAGACTCGCCCCCATCTGCTAACCGGCGGGATACCCCTGCCATTCCCTGGATGAGCATAGGCCAGAATATTCCGTTCATAAAGATAAATGAAAAGAAGAAGTGGATTTTCCCCAATGTTTCATCCAGCATTTTGCCCGTCATTTTAGGGAACCAATAGTAAATTCCTGCCATAATTGCAAATATTGTTCCCGGGGCAACCACATAATGGAAGTGTCCAATCACATAGTAAGTATCATGCAGATGAATATCGGGAGTTGATAGACCCAGGGGCAGGCCGGTGAGACCGCCAAT
>DTTG01000104.1 GCA_012964845.1 Fidelibacterota bacterium | reverse complement strand
CCTGCTTCTTTATATGTAGTCATTAACTATCCTGAATTACAATTTATAAGATTAAGCCATAGTCGGTTCCGGCTCCTCAACTTTTTTAGGGCTGCCTGAGTATATTTTTTCTACCGGAGCTGAAAAATGGTCCAATACAACTTTACGTATTACTTTAAGTGTCGGTGTTAACTCACCGTCTTCTATAGTAAATAGCCTTGGAAGTATTGCAAACTCTTTCACTCTTTCATAATTGGAAAAACCTTCCATTACCCCATCCACTTCTTTCTGAAGAAGCTCTTTTACGTCAGGATGGTCAGACATAATCTCACTTCCGGAAACCGATTTACCCTGGGCAGAAAGTTCATTTTCAACGGCTTCCTGAGTGGGCACAATCAGCGCACTTATGAAATTTCTATTATCACCAATAACCACCACCTGTTCAATAAAGGGTGAATTGGTCAAGGCATTTTCCATTGGCGCGGGTGCCACATTTTTTCCACCAGATGTAACCAGTATATTCTTCTTCCTATCCGTTATAAATAGAAAACCATCCTCATCAATATGGCCAATATCCCCCGTATGAAACCAGCCGTCAGAATCAATGGCTTCTCTGGTAGCCTCTTCATTATTGAAATACCCCGTCATAATATTGGGTCCTTTTGCCAGGATTTCACCATCGTCAGCAATTTCAATATCTACATTAAAGAGAGGTTTCCCAACCGACCCATACCGAACGGCCTCTGGATAATTACAGGTTAGAACCGGGCTGGTTTCTGAAAGACCATAACCTTCCAGAATCATTATATCTGCTGCTGCAAAAAACTCTCCAATTTCCTGTGAAAGGGGAGCACCGCCAGATACAAAAAACCGCAGCCTGCCGCCCACCCTGTCTTTCACCTTACTGTAAACCAGTTTATCTGCAATTTTATGTTTAAGACCCAATACAAATGGCAGGGCCTGGTTTTTAAGCCTGTACCGAGTTGCCTCTTTTCCAACACCTATTGCCCACCAGAAAATCTTTTGTCTGGCTTCTGGTGCAGATTTCAATCCTGCCCGAACTTTAGCATACATTTTTTCATAAAGCCGAGGAACACTGAGTACAACCGTAGGCTTAACTTCCCGAAGATTGTCTGGTACTGTTTCAATACTTTCAGCATAATAAACCTGTGAACCAACACTGAATGCGGTGAAATGACCACCCATTCTTTCAAAAGAGTGGCTTAAAGGCAGAAATGACAGGAATACTTCTGTGTCGTCAAAATCAATATCCTGTTTGATACCCTCCACATTACTCATCATATTGCCATGAGTAAGTTTGACACCCTTTGGGTTTCCCGTGGTTCCGGATGTGTAAATAAGTGTAAGCAGATCATTTGGTTCGGGTTTTGAAATTAAATCTTCAAATGATGCTTCAGAATCCTGTTCATGCTTAGTGCCTAAATCCAGGAAATCCATAAAATTGAAAATTCTTTCATCAGAATCTTTATTGGAGTCATCCATTACAATGGCATATTGTAAATTTGGGCAATTCCCCCAGGATGACATTACTTTCTTCATTTGCTCCTGGTTTTCGGCAAACACCACCTTCGAATCAGAATTATTGAGGATATATTCAACCTGGCTGGGAATAAGGGTTGGATACACACTCACCGTAGCAGCACCGGAGCAAATGATGCCATAATCAGACATAGCCCAGCGAGGACTGTTATTTGAAAGCAAGGCAACATTGCTGCCTTTACCTATCTCCAAAGATTGGAGACCGAATGCCAAGTCTTTTACTGTTGATCTAATTTCACTTCCAGATAACCCTAACCAATCATTTCCTTTTTTGTAAAAATAGAGTTCTTTACTGGGATACTGATTCGTAACATGGTTAAACATTTGAGATACTGTTGTAAATGTCATCTATAATTCCTTTCTTATGTGGTGATAATCGGAGGGATATTATAAAACAATTTCAAAAGTCAATCCAACCGCAAATTAAGATTTATTCTAAGATATTTTGCATTTATACCGTTTAGTTTTTGTCCTGCAGAATAAATTATCAATAAATTAAATACGGTGCAAAATGCCGGGGTGGTGAAATTGGTAGACGCGCTGGATTCAAAATCCAGTATCCTTCGGGATGTGTCGGTTCGAGCCCGACCCTCGGTACAACACTAAAACCCCTTCTTAATTGAGGGGGTTTTCTTTTACTTGCTGATGCAACTTGATTAACCAAATCAGCCATGATTTACCAGAATGTGGGTAACGATTTGTGGGTAACTGGGTTGCATAGCACCATTTTGTGGGTAACTTTGTAGTTGGAACGATTGGAAGAGCGAGGCTGATTACCCCACAACCTCACACCATTTACTCCTATCCTTCTCTACAAACTAATATC
>DTTG01000103.1 GCA_012964845.1 Fidelibacterota bacterium | reverse complement strand
ATTCAATAAAAATGAATTATTTATCATGTTATCATGGGGGATATGCCAGGAACTGCTAGTAGAATATCTATTTAATGGACGGGTCTGGATATATAAACCTCTCCCTTGGAATCCAATTATTATTCCACCATTACCTGGTTCAGCTTTCTTATCACCAGGTTATACTTTGGTACCACAAGCTATATGGGTTGTTGCTCCGATTATTTTCTATTCTATATGTTTAAAAATCATGGAAGAAAAAAAGTACAATGCCATAAAGTAACCCATTCATCGGGTTATGAGACTCACGCAGCTTCTTCTATTTTCAATTAGCTGGATGGCGATTGGGCTTCGATTTATCCCACAAACAAGAAACCCCGCTACTGGGCGGTTCTACATCACTTAACTAGATATATTTTCTCCAACCAGTATTTTTATGCCCAAAGTCAAACTTGTCTGCATATAAAATCTCCATTAAAATTTCTAAACTCTCAACCAATCTTGGACCGGGCCTGTTGAAATATTGATTACCATCAGTCAAATAAACGTCACTATTCTGTACAGCTTTTAGATTATCCCACTCTGACATTTTTCTTAGTGTACCCATCTCCCGTTTGGTTTTATCTATATTATAACCACAGGGCATAACAATGATAACATCTGGATCCCGTTTAATTAAATCTTCAAATTCCATCCAAGGAGAATGCTTACCTTTTGATCCAAACAAGTTAATCCCGCCGGCCAGTTCCACCAGCTCTGGCATCCAATTCCCCGCAGCCATCAAGGGATCTATCCATTCAATACACGCAACCGTTCTTTTTTCCAATTCCTGCGCCATTTTGCGCAAGTTCTTTATCCTTTCACGCAACTCTGAAATAATTAATCCTCCCCTTTTTTCTACTTTGAGTGCGGATGCTACTTTTTTAATGTCATTCCAAATATCACTTAATTGGTTCGGTTCAAGGGATACTATTCTGGGGTTTTTTCCCAAGACTTTTCTTACTGCATTTTCAACATCTGAGAGACTCACGGCACAAACATCACATTGAGACTGTGTGATAATTAAATCTGGATTAAGTTCTGCAAGTTTCCCCTCATCTATTCTATAAACCGATAAAGCTTCTTGCAGAATTGATTTAACTCTATTATCTATCTCAACACTACTGCCGTTAATATTGAATTTTGGTTCAGTGCAGTAGGGTAGATCCAAAACATCTAGGGGAAAATCACACTCATGCGAGCGTCCAACTAATTTGTCTCCGCAACCTAGGGTATAAACAATCTCAGTACTACTTGCAATTAGAGATAGAACACGCATTAAATCATAATTCATGTTTTGAATATTCTGAAAAGCCTCCATTTAGGCTAAAGACATTTCGATATCCCATATTTGCAAAATATTGTGCAGCACCTAAACTATTATTGCCATGGAAACAATAAATGATTATAGTCTCATCCAGACCTGTATTTTTTTTAAACTCATCAAGATTGTCATCCGTTAAATGTATCGCATCAGGGATATGTGCCTGCATGTAGGACTGCTCATCTCTTATATCAGCCAAGATAACATTACCCGTATTAATAAGGTCTTTTGCATCAGTTAAGTTTATAGTCTTGGTGGTATCCATTTTATCATCCATGATTGTATTAATCCTTCTTAAAAACGTTCAAAAAATTGATCGATAGACATGTAGTTAACCCTGTTTCACTCATTTGGCACCCTTCCGCAATGCATATTAGCTGGTACAGCCGTGTCAATATGTTTAGGGTAGGGCCTGTTTTTTTGATTTTCAGCTTCAACAAAACTATCTTTCTCGACACTGTCTCCCACATTTGGATTCCATTTTTTCTCTTCTCCAATTGTAGTTAGCATTGCTCCAGAATAATCGTGGGCAGGGTAAACCTTTGTATCTTCAGGATACTGAAACAATTTTTTGGTCACGCTATCATATAAGGTACTGGGATCACCATCTTGGAAATCTGTGCGGCCTGTTCCACCAATAAACAAGGTGTCGCCTGTAAACAGCATCCCACAGGTATAGTAGGAAACACAGCCTTTTGTATGCCCGGGGGTGTGAATAGTTTTGATCTCGAATCGACCTACTTGGATACAATCCCCGTTATTTAATATAAAATCGGCACCTCGAACTCCAGATTGAGACCCGTAATAAATAGGGGTTCCGTTGTTTTTTCTTATAGTAAAAGCCCCGGTTATATGATCAGCGTGTACATGAGTTTCCAGAATACCAATTAAATCTAAATCCAGTTTTTTTATTATTCCCATATCCCTGTCAAACTGCTCCAAAACGGGGTCAATGATTACGGATTTGTTAGTATACGGATCAAAAAGTAAATAGGAATAGGCGCATGACTCATAATCAAAATACTGTCT
>DTTG01000102.1 GCA_012964845.1 Fidelibacterota bacterium | reverse complement strand
TCTGAAATAAACTGGATGTATTCTTGGGTCTTTTCCGGCAGGTCACTGTATGACCCGATACCAGTAGTGGTTTCTTGCCATCCTTCAAATAATTTATATATCGGCTTCACATCTTCCAAGCAATGCAACACTTCTGACATATTCTTAATTTCTTTCCCATCCAATTTGTAGGCTACACATACCTTAATTTCTTCAAAGTGGTCTAAAATATCTAACTTTGTGAGAGCAACTTCTGTGAGTCCGTTAACTCGTGCAGAATAATGAGCGGCTACAGCATCAAACCAGCCACATCGGCGAGGGCGACCCGTGGTTGCACCGTACTCCTGACCCAAATCCCTAAGTTTTTGACCATCTTCATCAAATAATTCTGTGGGGGCAGGTCCTGTACCCACACGTGTAGTATAAGCTTTTAGTATGCCTATAATAGTATCAACTTTATTGGTAGGTAAACCCAAACCTGTTGATATCCCTGCTGAGGATGCAGAAGATGAGGTTACAAAGGGATAGGTTCCGTGATCAACATCCAAGAGTGTCCCCTGTGCACCTTCAATGAGAATATTTTCACCCCGCTCAGCATACTCATGAATCAATGCAAAAGTATCAGATACAAGCAATGCTACCTGTTCAGCACAGACCATAAATTTTTGAAACTGATCTTGAAGTTGGTCTTTCGCATTTTCAGGAAGTTGCCCAGTTTGTATAGCTGAATCTAATTTGGCATTTAATTTTTCACGCAAACAATTTGCATCCAACAAATCCACTCCACGGATTCCCACTCTATCATATTTGTCCACGTAGGTGGGGCCAATGCCTCGACCTGTAGTGCCTATTCGATTATTGTTTGCCGCTTCAGTAGCAACATCTATTGCTTTGTGAATAGGTGTTACAATATGGGCATTCATGGCCACATGAATTTGACCCGTAGTATCAAAACCATGGGATTGAACCATTTCAATTTCTTCCATGAGTCCAATAGGGTCAACCACCATACCATTTCCCAAAATACAATGGCACCCTTTTCTAAAAATCCCAGATGGAATTTGGTGAAGCACCACTTTTAAATCACCATGATACACGGTATGCCCTGCATTAGCACCGCCTTGATATCGAGCTACAATTTTTGAATCTTTGCTGAGAAGATCTACAATTTTGCCTTTTCCTTCATCGCCCCACTGCCCCCCAATTACTGCTGTTATTGACATATTTTTTATTCCCTGTTATTATTTTGCATAAAAAAACTCCGATAATCCATTCGGAGTTTTCTAAAATGGTTCAAGCGTTTATCCTGAATTATTTTTTATACGGTCCTGCTGAACGCTTCTCAAAATAGACCATCACCGGGCTGGCTACAAACAGTGATGAATAGGTACCCACAAAGACTCCGATAATGAGAGCAAAAGCAAAAAGGTTGATTACCTTTCCACCCCACAAAAATAGGATAACCACTACCATCATGGTGGTCAATGAAGTAATCACCGTACGGTTCAAAGTTTCGTTTAAGGAAATATTTACCACATCATTGAGCGTTTTTTTCATGAATTTGGGTATATTTTCTCGAATCCGATCAAAGACCACAATCGTATCATTCAAGGAATACCCCACAATGGTGAGAAATGCAGCAATAATGGATAGATTTATTTCATAGTCCAAAAGTGAGAACACACCCAAAGTGATAAGTACATCATGAATTAATGCCATAACACTTCCCAAAGCATAATAACGATCAAAACGAAACGTAATGTAGATAAGGATTAATATCAATGCCAATCCAATGGCTTTCAACGCATCAGATTGCAATTCTTTTCCAATTTTCGGTCCTACAGACTCTACCCGTCTCAAGGTAAATGAATTTCCCAAAGCAAGGGTTAGTTTTTCAGATATTTCAGAACTTGATCCCGAGAATTGTGTTTTTATCAATACTTCATCGGGACTGCCAAATTCTACAATTTCAGCCCCTTCAAATCCATAATCTGATAAAGTTTCCCTTAATTGACCCAATTCAACTGGTTTTTCAAATTTTACCTGTGCAACAGTCCCACCGGTAAAATCAATAGAAAGCAACGGACCACCCTTCATTATTAAAGATGCGATTCCTGCAACTATAAGAGTGATGGATAAAAATCCCGCGATTTTCTGTTTGCTGATAAAATCGATATTTGTTTTATTTAAAAATCTCATATTAAATACTCAAACTTTTTAGTGGTTTACGCTCAGAGAAAAACATAAATACAGTACGGGTAACAAAAATAGCCGTAAACATGGAACATATAATTCCTGTGCTGAGAGTGACAGCAAATCCCTGTATGGGACCAGAACCAACCCATGCCAATACAAATGCTGCAATGAGGGTGGTGACATTGGCATCCAGAATAGTAAT
>DTTG01000101.1 GCA_012964845.1 Fidelibacterota bacterium | reverse complement strand
TTTCACCCGACTGGATGGTTGGCGATGGGTTGCTTCTTCCCGGGCATCTGCGTCATATAAATGAGTATTCATCAATCCTGACATATTAAATTTAAATTCCCCTAATTGAAATTTTACCGATGAATTAATTTTATGAGTATCAATAGGGCGATTTGGAGATGGGTCATAATCTGTATTCCATCCTAAATTTCCTTTAAATTTTATCGCATCCTTCCAAGATGTTTTCTTTATTTCTGCTTCATCTACAATTTTTTCATGCATAAAAAAGGAAAACTCTTTATATAGATTCTCTCCTGCATTATTATTGGCTTCATAGCGAATAATATGATAACCAGGATCGAATGGGTCTTGCGGTATAAAAGTAATCATATCGGGGGAATTAAATGAAGAAACCCCAACACCATCAACAAGTAATTTTACACTTTCTATATCTACTATTTCTTCTGAGTCAAAAACTGATAAAACAACAATTGGAACACCTTCTTCCTGATTCACCTCAAAAAATGGTGCTAACATCCCGATTTCCAAATAATATGGAAGGTTATCCTCTAATTCGTCGGGAGCTTGAAACCCCTCAACTAATTTAGGCACTTCTACTTTTGGTTTACCTTTTTCTTTTTTGAGAGGATAAACTGGAAGTACCATGGGCATGTCTTCACCACCACTGGGCCAGGTTGCGCCATTATCATATTCATCCTTCGCCCAAAAATAATACTGAATGAATCCTGAGTCAACCTTATCCAATGGGATTTCAACATTAAAAATAACCGGTTGATATGAAACGTGCATTTCTTGTTTACTAAATTCAATGGCATCGTTAAATCGGTAATATATTGCTACCTCTTCAATGTCATTTCTATCAGTAACAATAATTTCTAATTCAATAGGTGAGCGAGCATAGAAATCTTCAATTGGTTCAAGGTAAACAAAATTGGGGGGGAGTCCATCATCTTGACCAATCAAAATTCCGACAGAAAGAAGACATGTGAGCCATCTAACCATGAGTATTATTATCCGATTAATAGGTTTATCTTGGTTTAACTACTAATTTAACGGTAACGGTGCCATCTCCGTTATCAATAATTATTGGTTCGCCTTCTAACTCAAGCTCACCGGTTTCCAGCATTTGTAAAACATCACTTACATTGCCTGATCCCATGGTGACTTGCGACTTTAATAATACCTTGTCCTGTATCATTTGGGCTAATTTAGCATTTCCCTTTTTACTTGCAAAACTTGCCAATTTCCCCTGGGATGCACGTTTTTGAGCTTTAGTTTGATAATATTCAAAGCCGATTATTTTTGATTCTGCATTTTCTGAATTTACAATAATTTCAGATTTTCCCTGAAGTGAAGACTTCACCTGAACGACACCTCGACCTCCATTTATACTCACATCCACCGAACTTGACCAACTTGAACCATCTGCAGAAACCATCAACTCACTGGATTGTGAATTTACTGTTGCAGTCCCTGAAAATGAATTCTTAAAAGCTTTACTTTTTGCATTTAAAACTTGAATGCCTACTTTAATTATTTTCCCAGTTTGTTGTTTCCCCAGCTTGTCCGGTTTTAATTTGAATGTTATTCCAGGGTCTGTTTTATTCTGCCAACTGGGTAAATCATCTTGAGTTAATTTTGAAACAGCTCCGCCATCCTTTGAGGACTCCATTGCACCAGCTAAAATCGTGCCTAGTTCACCAGCAAATTCAACTTCACCAGCGAGCACAATCAGTGTTGTCTCACCCTTTTCAATATCATATTCCAAATCAAATTCTGTTCCTTTTACGGATGCAACAGCTGTGGGAGTAGTAATAGTAAATTCCCCTCCAGCACCTTGCTCAGCAACATCACTCCATGCTTGTCCCTTGGACATTTCCAAATTTGTTTTGAGATCTTTAGCCGTCATTCTATAACTTGTTATTTTTACTTCAGTTTTTTGCTGAATTTTTATATTAGACCCATCTAAAAAAACAATGGCAACAAATACACCTTCTTTTGTTTTTACCCACTCTCCATTTTTTAACATTTGACCTTTATATGCCGGAATATATTTTCTGGAACCCACCGGTTTGACCATTACAAGTCCCTTTAAGGTGGAAATAGCAGCAACCACTTTTGCATTTGCTGAAAATACAAAAGAACAGCAAATGAATACACAAACTAAACGATTTATCATTTGTTTATTCATTATTCATCACCGAACATAAATTCAACTTCAATGGTTCCTGAAGGTAAACTGAATGACCCCACATTACTGGCATCACCAACTGGTGATCCATTTTCATCTTTTGCTATCACTTTCCAATAAAGAGTGATCCCATTCCCAAGTGGAGGAGCTGCCTGAGGATATTGGTGAAATACCTCGGTTGCATCAGCTGA
>DTTG01000100.1 GCA_012964845.1 Fidelibacterota bacterium | reverse complement strand
AATCAGTCAGGAACTACGACCCAGCATCCTTGATGATCTGGGATTAAAATCAGCTATTGAATGGCAAGTATCCCAATATAAAAAACGGTCTGATTCAATATATAAATTAAATATGCTTGGGGATGATGAAAATCTTTCAAAAGAGCAGGCTACAACAATTTTTAGAATTACCCAAGAATCCCTCACCAATATTGCACGCCATGCAGGGGCATCAAAAGTTGAAGTCAGTTTAAATATTAATAAGCCCTGTATAAAATTAGAAATAAAAGATGATGGCAAAGGAATTTCTGAAAATAATACTGACGATCATAATGCTTCCTTTGGTATTTTTGGAATGAAAGAGCGTGCCTCTATCTTGGGGGGAAAATTAGAAATTGTAAGCGCACCCAAAGAAGGAACGGCCATAATTGTAGAATTGCCACTACAGGCTAATTAAGGAATAATATTATGATTAATATTTTGAGTTTACGTAAAGTGATTAAATAAATTGTTAATATCCCCAATATGAAAATTGTGGCAGAGGCATCCAGCTTACTTGTAACAGCAATTCGAAAAATAAACGAAGGACGAAAATTTATTAGTGGGAAGCAGCAATACTATTGGGTTTTAATCTATTATGTCATTTATTATATGCTACCCTACAAAATTTTTGTAGGGATTACCCCACAAAAAAATCAGACTTTTTCTGATTGACAACAATATCAAAGAAGCTGTAAAATTTATGCATCAACTTTACTCTCCTATAAAAATATGAACTCTATCATAAAAAGGCTACCACTAATGGCTAGATTAAGATATATATGATTAAGATATTAATAGCTGATGACCATTTAATTGTAAGAGAAGGTATTAAACGAATCATTGATGATTCCGCAGACATGAATGTTGTGGCAGAAGCTTCCAGTGGTTTGGAAGCTCTTGAACTTGTATGGAAAAATAAATATGATTTGATATTATTGGATATTTCAATGCCGGGACAAAATGGCCTGCAAACCCTGAAAGAAATAAAAAAACATGATAAAAATGTTCCTGTATTAATGCTCAGCATGCACTCTGAAGAACAGTATGCCATGCGGGCAATTAAAGCAGGCGCCTCTGGCTATATGACGAAAGATACGGCTTCCAGCCAGCTTGTAAAAGCAATCCGGAAAATAAATGATGGTAGAAAATATATAAGTCCGGAAGTAGCAGATCTGTTGGCTACCGATCTTTACCACGAGCAGGACAAAGAACCCCACGAATATTTATCGGATAGAGAATTTGAAGTATTAAAAATGATTGCAAAAGGGGATTCGATAAAAATAATTGCTAAAAATCTATCAATTAGCCCTAAAACCGTAAGCACGTACCGTTCCAGGATTTTAGACAAATTAGACTTAGAAACAAACTCAGATATTATCCATTATGCGATTGATTACAAACTTGAAGACTAATAGTTTGCTCATAATAAAAGTTGCAGAAAACTCTAATTTTATGGATGTTCAAGGGGGTTTAATTAAATGTAAGGCTATACTTACAAGTAAAATCAGAGTTTTCCTGATTGACACCGATTATGAAATCCCGGTAATATATAGTAGTTAGTTAACTTCCTTCCTCCTTCAGTTAACAAAAAGGCCGAATCTGTGTGTTGTTTTCAGGGTTCGGTCTTTTAAATTTGGTCACTAATTTTACTTGTTTTAACAGAATCAATGCATGGAAATTTTACCCACCAAATTGCATTCGTAAAATCAAGACATAAACATTGAAAAAATATTTATACCCCCTACTAATTTTTCTAGCGCTCGGATGTAAAGGCGATGCTGAACTTGCTATGGAGAGAGGAATTCAGTATTACCAGTGGGAAATGATAGAAAAAGCTGTGCTGGAATTTAAATTTGTAGTCCATAATCTTTCTTCACAAAACGAAAAATTGGATTATTCCCAAATCAGGTTAAAATCAAGAGCTCACCATAACCTGGCAGTAGCTTATGCAAAAAAGGAATGGTATGATGATGCCGTTTTGGAGGCTCGGGAAGCTTTCGAATTATTCCCATCGGACGATAATAGAAAGGTTATGGAATTAATTCAGAATAAGATTCCTACTGAATCTCAGAAACCCGTTAAACAAAAACCGACTACCCCGTAATATCCTCTCCGCCATCTACGCGGATGGTGTTTCCTGTTAACCAGGTATTTTCAGACAACCCAAGTGTAGCAATTGTGTTTGCCACATCCTCAGGTACCGTTAAACGTTTTCCTGGATTTAACATTAAAGCATATTCAAGCATCTTTTCATTGTCAGGTATTTTTCTCAATGCAGGAGTATCTGTAACGCCGGCCTGTAAGGCATTGGCTGCGATACCATATTCGGAAAATTCAAATGCCAATTGACGACAATAGGATTCCAAGCT
>DTTG01000099.1 GCA_012964845.1 Fidelibacterota bacterium | reverse complement strand
TTCCTTTTTCATTTGATACCTACTTATAAAAATTTATTTCAACAGCACCATCTTCTCCAGCAACTGTCATGCCTCTATTTAGTTGGTATTCAGTACCTACACCCATTATAGTATTAAATATGTGGTTATATCCAACTGTAAAGCTTAGTTCTGTGTCAACATCCTCACTTAAAACCAATACTGTCTAGGCCAGTTACAATGAAATAAACGAATATATCCATCTACTCATATTGTCTTAAAATACTCTCTTAATGCCTTATCTTGAAATCGTATACCCCTGCTGTTCTAGAACAAAACGATCTTCTGAAAGACCCCTAATTTGACTTACCTTTCCACTCTCATTAAATACAAATCTTGTCATTGTATATGCTTTATATGGTAGTCCAGAAATCTTATCGGTATCTTTATAATTATGAAGCACATAAACTATATTTTTTTCACTAATAACTTCATCAATATTAAATTCTTCTACTGCCCAGTTCTCACTGTTACCCATACTCATATTTTCTAAGACTTCTGTTTTAGTATAAGAGACTGCAATTACTCCCCTGGCAACAGATATCTTCTGAATTTTTCCATCGCGTTTTATGCGAGCTTTAATCTCCTCACCAGGCTTACCACGAAATGGAAGTTTACCCATATTCCTTTCATTTACCACAACGCCCTTCACAGAAACAAATTCATCTCCAACCATAAGCATCTCAGAAGCAGGGCTGCCTTCCATTATGTTTGTAATTTTCATTTTTCCTTTATCTGCATCAGGGTCATACATAAAACCAAACCCCACGTATCGATTTGCTGTCTGCTTGCCATCATCAGCCATGTTATTCTTGACCATATCCATGGCAGCTTCCTGGCTGGTATACCAGGCTTGAATCCAAGCTTCTGCAACTGTTTCTGGATTTGATATGTCTGCTTCGTTTCCAACCTGAGCCTGTAGAAAGGATACAGTCACCAATAAGGTTAATACACCTGTTTTTTTGAAAGACATTGTAATTTTCTCCTCATTATTTTATTTAATAATTATAATTTACAAAAAATAACCCAGCAATGTGGGCAAACAAAAACCCCGCCACTAACTGTTAAGATTGAGGATTTTTAGTTACAACCTGTTAAAACCATATTTTGATATAAGACCGCTATTTATAGTTAAGAAAAATTTAATGTACATAACTTGCAGCATTTATATCTATTGTTGTGCCTGTGGCATGATCAGCTAATCCACTAGCTAATAATGTAACAATAGGTGCAATATCTTTTGGTTCAGTAAGTCTATCAAGTGAGTTGCCTTGTAAAATATAGTCCTCTCCATATTCTTCAATTGATTCCTTTGCCATGTCAGTTTTAACCCAGCCAGGGGCTACCACAAAGCAGGTAATACCATCTTTACCAAACGCCCTTGCTATTGATTTACTTAAAGAAACAACGCCTGCTTTTGAGGCTGCGTAAGCTAGATATTCTGCGGTATCCCCTCTAAAAGCTGCACGAGAAGCTATATTTATAATTCTTCCACATTTTCTAGTTTTAAAATGCTTAATGGCTAGGTTGCAAAGAATACCAACTGCTCTTAAGTTAATAGACATCGTTTCATCCCATTGCTTAACCCAATTTTCACTATCCAATGGTGATAATATTGCAGTTCCTGCATTATTTATAATTACATCAATATGACCAAATTCTTCTAAAACATCTTTGAATAACATTTCACAGTTAACGGGTTCTTGCAAATTTGCCTTAAATATTTTTGAATCATTACCAATGATCTGTGCTATTTCTTCAGCCGATTCTTTTTCCTTGTTATAATGTATTGCAATTCTTGCACCAGATTTACCTAATTCCTTTGAAATAGCTGCACCTATTCCACGACTGGCACCCGTAACAAGGATATTCTTTTTTTGTAAGTCAATTTTCATAATGATTATCTTTCATAAAAATTCATACCGATGTAATTATAATTTTTGTTAGCGTTACTTATCATAATTTAATGCTAACTCCCACAAACAAAAACCCCCGCTGCTGCGGGGCTCTTACTTAAATCCTATCCCTTTGGGTGGGGGTTATTTTAACAGCACCATCTTCCCGGTCTGCACAAACTCTCCAGACTGTATCTGGTATAAATAAACACCAGCGCTCACTGGTTTGCCATATTTATTGGTCGCATCCCAGATAACTGATTTAAAACCAGCGTCTTGGATTGTATTAACCAGTGTCTTCACTTCCTTACCCAGCATATCGTAGATGATTATATTTACAGTTGCCTGTTCTGGCAAATCATAACGTAAGGTTGTCATTGGGTTGAATGGGTTGGGGTAAGCAGGAAACAAAGTAAATGATGTAGGTACTGCTTCTTCGTCAATCCCTGCAGTACCTATCAATCCATTAATGTCATAT
>DTTG01000098.1 GCA_012964845.1 Fidelibacterota bacterium | reverse complement strand
TTACAGGCAGGAAACGAAACATTCAATCAAAAATTAATGGTAATTAAGTAACCTTTGGCGTTTACCGTTAGGATAAAAGGGCTTGGGAAACCGAGCCCTTTTCATTTATTGGAAGAATTTTATAGTTTCACTTTCATTCTTCTGTCTAATTTAATAAATGGTAACCATGGCAGAGATAAAGAGTTTTCTAGGAACAATGGGGCTCACTCTCAGAAAGCTGTTGCGGGGTGAAAATGCCATTGCAGATTATGAAGATATTCAATCCCGACGGATGATTTGTTATTCCTGTGAATTTCTAACAGGAAAAACTAAAAAAACATTTAGCTGTTTATCCTGCAACTGTAATATCAGCCTGAAAATAATGTTTACCACCGCAGAGTGTCCGGAAGGAAAATGGAAAACCATGGATTATTAAATTTGAATAAATTAAACTTCCATGCAAAGATTTAACCTCTTTAACTTCACCGCAATATTTTTCACCAAACTCATATAATTAATATTAATGAAATTATTTTCTCGCAATAAAGAAACCTCAGATCCAGCGGTTATAATACAAAATAGTTTATCAGCAGTTGTAAATCGAATTTCGGAATCTTTTGAAGATGAAAAATATCATTGGACTAAACCGTGGGGAGTAAAACGTTTTGAAAGTATGGTCTTAGCAAAATTCATGATGGATTATTCATTTAATGGACTTGCTGATGATAAACTGAAAGATGATGAAAAAATTGCATTCATCACTTTATGTTCAAGTTCCTTTTCCAAATTATTTAATGATGAATTTTCTCAAATTGGTTTGAATTTTGAAGATATGCAGGAAGAATTACAACAAAAGATAGATGCCTACTTTGATGCTAGACGTGGCAGTAAACCTCCTTTATGTTGGCATAGTATTTATCAATTGGTGACCCGCAGTAAATCAAAAGAAGAATTGGAAGAGGATGTTAAGAAGAAAACAGCTGGATTGGAGCTAATTAAGGGAAATGAGAATTTTGCGGGAATGGTACCCCAATATGAATCTCAAATAAGAATGCTTAAAGAAAAGGCAGGTGCTTTTGAATCAGCAGAGATGATGCTGCCTCATATGGTACGGTTTACAAAAGATAAATTACGGCCAATAAATTTAAAAAAGATTAAAGCATTAAGTAAAAAGTTGGCAAAAAAGGACAAAGGTAAGAAAAAATAAGTTTAGCCCCTATTGGGAGCCTTTTCTACATCCCAATTTTAGTTTTGTTTTAATAAAGATAAATAGTTCTATTTCTGTTGTAATAATTCCCCATCAATAAAAAATATTATTCTCTTCGGAAGTCCATTGTATTCATATCTCAAAATGTTCTAAATTTCTTGTCTCTAAATTATAGTAATTATGGCTGATTCAAAGAAATTCAAAACTGTAGATAGTAAAGTCGATTTTATCCAGATAGAGCACGAAATGCTCGAAAAATGGAATAAAGATGATACTTTTAATCAATTGAGAAAAAAGAATTCCAAGGGTAAACCCTGGTCTTTTCTCGATGGTCCTATTACGGCAAATAATCCCATGGGTGTTCACCATGCCTGGGGCCGAACCCTGAAAGATATTTTTCAACGTTACCACGCCATGCAGGGAAGAGAACTCAGATATCAAAATGGTTTCGACTGTCAGGGACTCTGGGTTGAAATTGAAGTTGAAAAAGAATTAGGTTTCAAAACAAAGCGGGATGTTCAAGCATACGGATTGGAAAAATTCGTAAATAAATGCAAAGAGAGGGTTGAGAAATATTCTGAAATTCAGACTGAACAATCTAAACGCCTTGGATATTGGATGGATTGGGATAATTCTTATTTTACAATGTCCGATGAAAATAATTATACCATTTGGGCATTCTTAAAAAAACTTTACAACGATGGAAAAATTTATAAAGGCACCGATGTGGTTCCGTGGTCAGGCCGCTCGGGAACATCCTATTCGCAAATGGAAATTATTGAAGGTCGAAAGCTTGTTGCGCATACTTCAGTATTTGTCAGATTCCCACTGAAAAACAAGCCAAATGAATATATTCTGGTATGGACTACTACTCCCTGGACACTTACCTCAAACGTTGCTGCAGCAGTAAATGTAAATTTAGATTATGTGAAACTCAAAGCCTCAGATGGGGCAGTTTATTATTTTGCAAAAGAAAATCTGGAATATCAACGCCTTGATAAACAATTCAAGGAGAAAAAACAATGGATAGATGGTGTGCCAAAGCTGAAAACAATTGCCCAAATATTTAAAGAACGTGGCGGATATGAAATTATTGGCAGTGTAAAAGGTGTAAATATGTTAGGCTGGGAATATGAAGGACCCTTTGATGAACTTGAGGCGCAGAGCAAAATGGGTGGTTTTCCATTTGTAAATGAAGATTTGAAAGATAAAGGGCATAGCGGAATATCCTGCCATAGAATTATTGATGGTGGAAAGGATAGTATTGGTAGTGATGTGGTAGTTGCCGGGGAGGGTACTGGTATTGTACATACAGCGCCAGGATGTGGTGCTATTGATAAGAAAATAGCTCAAAAAACAGGGCTTGTCTCTATTGCACCTTTAGATGAAGAATCTTGCTATATTGATGGATTTGGAAAATATACGGGTAAATGTGCTACTAAAATTGAGACCACCCAGGAAATCATCGCTGATCTAAAGGACAAAGGATTCCTCCTTTATCAAGAGCAATATCCCCATGTGTATCCTCATTGCTGGCGGTCTGGTGATGAATTGGTATTTAGAATTGTGGATGAATGGTATATCAACATGGATTGGCGAGATAAAATTAAAAACCTTGTAAAAGATATTCAATGGATTCCAGAGTGGGGGCATGAGCGGGAAATGGAGTGGCTTGAAAATATGAGTGATTGGATGATTTCCAAAAAAAGGTTTTGGGGTTTAGCGCTTCCAATTTGGAAATTTGAAGACGGAACATTTTTTGTAGTTGGTTCAAAAAAAGAACTTAAAGAATTGGCAGTTGAGGGATGGGAGGAATTTGAAGGAAAAAGTCCTCATCGCCCGTGGATAGATAAAGTAAAAATTAAACATCCTGAATCCGGACTCATTGGCACACGAATACCCGATGTTGGTAATCCATGGTTAGATGCTGGAATCGTACCCTATTCAACACTTCATTACAATTCTGATAGAGACTATTGGAACAAGTGGTTTCCCGCTGATTTTGTTGTAGAATGTCTTCCTGGACAATTTCGTAATTGGTTTTATTCACTTTTAGCACTCTCTACGGTCATGGAGGACAAAGCTCCATTTAAAACTTTGTTAGGACATGCAATGGTGAAAGATGAAACCGGACGTGATATGCATAAGTCCTGGGGCAATGCAATCTGGTTCGATGATGCTGCAGAGAAAATGGGGGTGGATGTAATGCGTTGGATGTATGCCAATCAAAATCCTGAACATAATTTGCTTTTTGGATATGCGATTGCAGACGAAGTGAGAAAACAGCTCATTACCTTATGGAATACCTACTCATTTTTTGTAACTTACGCCAATTTGGATGGCTTTGACCCTTCTATTGAAATAGATAAATCTACTCTTACAAAATCAGATCGTTGGATAATTTCAAAAACAAATAAATTTATTAAAACTGCTGAGAAAATTTATTCAAATTATCAAGTTTTTCATTTGATGTCTGAAGCGACTATTTTTTTAGATAACCTTTCTAATTGGTATATAAGAAGAAATCGTAGACGCTTTTGGAAATCAGAAAATGATTCTGACAAAACCGCTGCATACTCAACACTTTATCAAATTTTAATTAATTTTGTAAAGGTTATGGCACCAGTTGTTCCGTTTGTGAGTGATAAAATATATACTAATTTAATTTCAGGAAGAAACAAATCTGAGGTTGATAGTGTACATCTATGTGATTTCCCCTCGGTTGGTGAAGCAGATATTGATGAAGAGATAATAAATGAAATTGATACTGTCATTCAAATAGTCAGTCTGAGTCGATCTGCTCGAAATAAGGCTAATATTAAAATCCGCCAACCGTTGGCTGAACTTGCTGTTTATGCAGATGATAATATTCAAAATATTACAAAGAATAACCAGAATGAAATTTTAGAAGAATTGAATATCAAGACTTTAAAATTTGTAGTAAATGAATCTGATTTGGTACAATATAATGTAAAACCTGATTTCCCAACACTTGGGAAAAAATATGGTAAAGATATTAGTAGAATTACTGCTTATCTTAATGATGTTGACAATGAAAAACTTGTTCAAATTGTGAAATCTGGAAAATCATTAATTATACCCGGAACTGAAGGTGAATTGGAAATTCTTCCCGATGAACTCATTCTTGAAGAAATTCCCGTAAAAGGATACGGAATATCCTCCGGGAAAAATATAATTGTGGGTGTTTGCACAGAAATATCAGAAGAGCTGAAGCAAGAAGGATTGGTAAGGGATCTTATTAGACAGGTGCAGAATTTACGAAAGGATTCAGGTTTAAAAGTAGAAGACCGGATTGAAATTGAAATAAATGGATCTACGGAACTAAATAATGCAGTTGAATCTTATGAATCTTATTTCATGAATGAGGTTTTAGGTGTGAAATTGGATATGGGAAATAGTATTACATTTAAGTTTAATGGTTCAGTAACAATAGCAGGTGAAAAGATAAATATTGGAATTTCACCGTTAAATTAGGAGGATTTAAAAATGACAGTAAGTAAAAAGAAAAAATGGACACAAAAAGAATTGGAAAAGTTTAAAACTTTGATCTTAGAAAAAAGAGAGGTAGTGACAGCCGAATTATTAGAAGCTAAGGAAAAAGCTGATGAGGTTTTGAACAATAATTCAACTAATGCCATTTATTCATCTCATATGGCTGATGCTGGATCGGATCAACAGGAAATGGAAAAAAACTATTATATGATGAATCGTGAAAATAACTACCTGCAATATCTTGAGAGAGCATTGACCATGATAAATGATGGCTCTTTTGGGATATGTACGAGGTGTGGTGAGCTGATTGATAAAGAACGGCTAATTGAGGTGCCCCATACTTTCAGTTGTTTCGATTGTAAATCAACACCAGCTTAAATTATTGAGAATCTATTTTCCTACCATATTGGTCATAATTATTGATCAAGCTTCAAAATTGTGGGTGAAAAATAATTTACCACAATGGGAATCATGGAATATACTTGGATCGTTTCTGCGTTTTACTCACGTGAAAAATCCTGGGATTGCATTTGGTATCCCAGTTGGTAATTTTACCATGATAGTGGCCATTTTATCTATTATTGCAACCATATTTATTGCTTATTTACATTGGCAAGAACGCAATAATCATCCTCTAATTGTAATTGGATTAGGACTAATATTAGGCGGTGCAATTGGCAATCTTATTGATAGAAGTTCAGTATTTTTTACTCAACACTATACAGGAGTTGTTGATTTTATTGATATTGGTACAGCAGGGTTTCGCTGGTACACTTTCAATATTGCAGATTCAGCGGTGACAATTGGAATTATTTTTTATTTAATGCATTCTCTTTTTACCAATAAACCGGAGTTATTGGAAGCTAATGATTGAGCATCATTCATTTACTGTAGAAGAATCTCAATTAAGGCTTGACCAGTATTTGGTCTGTAAACTTCCAGATTATTCTCGCTCAAAAATTCAAAACTTAATCAAACTTGGACAAGTCACGATTAATGGTGAACCTGCAAAATCATCATTAATACTGCATGGTAACGAATCCATTGAATGCCATTTCGAACCACAAATTAGAGATGAAAGTATTGCCGGTGAAGTAATGGATTTAAACATCATTTATGAGGATGAATCCTTAGCTGTAATTAACAAACAGTCAGGATTGGTTGTACACCCTGGAAGCGGAAATTGGTCAGGAACACTGCTGAATGGAATTATACATCATTTTAAGAGTTTATCCCATCAGGAGTCTCTGAGACCTGGAATTGTTCATCGTTTAGATAAAGATACATCAGGCATAATAATTATTGCAAAAAATGATCAGGTACATGATTTTATGAGTAAGCAATTCAGCCAGAGAAAAGTCAAAAAACAATATTTGGCATTGGCTTGGGGTAATTTAGAAGAACAAGGAATAATTAAAGGTGAAATGGGACGCCATACTCGAGACCGAAAATTATTTACTATGGTTGAGAGTGGAGGTAGAGATTCTTCCACAAATTATAAATTAGAGGAGTATTACCCTCCGCTTTCATGGGTTAGACTTCATCCTGAAACTGGGAGGACACATCAATTACGAGTACATTTAAAATCTATTGGTCACCCTATATTTTGTGATGATGCCTATGGTGGTGGTGCAAAATATGCAAGATCCTTTCATGTGAAATATACCCAATTATTAAATCGCTTAATAAAAACGGTTAACAGGGTTGCACTGCATGCCTATACGATTGAATTTTGTCATCCTTCTACTAAAGAAATAATGAAATTTGAAGCACCAATCCCTGAAGATTTAAGCCGTGCATTAGAGATTCTTAAAAATGAAAAATAACAGACCATCTGTCATCTCTGGTTTTTTGGATTATATTAGAAATGTGAGGCTTTATTCTTCCCATACCATTCGCTCATATTGCCATGATTTAGACGATTATTATGCGTATTGTATTAATAATTTTGGAGGAGAAGATTTCATAAAACTTGATCATACCGCCATCCAATCATATATGCAGCATTTATCCAAGAAAGGATTGAGTACACGTACATTGGCGCGAAGGTTGGCTTCAATTAAATCCTTATATAAATATATGCTGGTAAGTAATTTGGTTGATGTAAATATAGCCAGGTTCGTGAAAACTCCAAAAACCAATAGAGAGCTGCCCCATTATCTCTCTTTAAAAGAGGCAAAAGAAATTCTCGATCTGCCTATTGGTGATAGTGAAACAATATTAAGGGAGCGTTTAATTCTTGAGCTATTTTATGCAACAGGTGTTCGTATTTCAGAATTAATTCAGATACAATTAAATGATATTCGCCTAGAAGAAAATATTATTCATATTTTAGGGAAGGGAAGTAAAGAACGAATTGTTATGATTGGTGGGGAGGCAAAAATAACTTTACTCAAATATTTAGAGATGTTGAGTAAAAAGAATGATAATGAGAATGGCTATTTATTCCCTCCAATTCGGAAAAATAAAAATAACACAATTGCACCTAAAACTGTTTTCAATATAGTAAAGAAGTATTTGAAAATTGTATCGGACGATGAAAAGCTCAGTCCACATTCTCTCAGACACACTTTTGCTACCCATATGCTCAATAATGGTGCGGATTTAATGGCTATTAAAGATATGCTGGGGCATAATAGTTTATCTTCAACTCAGATTTATACCCACCTGCAGCCTGAAAAATTAAAAAAAATATATCAACAAGCACATCCACATGCTAAATAAGGAAATACTATGACTGTAAATCATCTTGGACTTGATAAACTTGGAATTACACAGACAGATGGAATTAGACGAAATCTACCTGTTGAAAAGCTCATTGAGGATATGATCCTAAATAAGGAAGGAACCATTGGAATGAATGGAGCCGCAATGGTTGACACAGGTCTATTTACAGGTCGATCTCCTTTGGATAAATATATTGTTGAAGAAGCAACCAGTAGTGAAAATATATGGTGGGGCGATGTAAATAGAAAGATCAGTAGTGAAATATTTGATGAACTGTATCAAAAAGTGATTCAATTTTATAATCATGGAGATGAATCTAATACGTATATTTTTGATGGTTTTGGAGGGGCTGCAGTTGACCATCGTTTAAATGTACGGATTATTGCCAAAAAAGCATGGCAGGCTCATTTTTGCCACAATATGTTCATTAGGCCAACCCGGGAAGAATTATTGAATTTCTGCCCAGATTTTACCATTATAAATGCCAGTGAAGTATATAATGATAAATTTGAACAACATGGTTTGAATTCTGAAACTTTTATTATATTTAATCTTGAAAAGAAAGTTGCAATAATTGGTGGAACTGAATACGGTGGAGAAATGAAAAAAGGTATTTTCTCCGTATTACATTATAAGTTGCCATTGAAAGGTATACTCTCAATGCACTGCTCTGCAAATGTTGATACAAACGGACGCAATACAGCTCTCTTTTTTGGACTGAGTGGTACAGGAAAAACGACTCTTTCTACTGACCCTAATCGGCCATTGATTGGCGATGATGAGCATGGCTGGTCAGATGATGGTATCTTCAACTTTGAAGGGGGATGTTATGCAAAAGTTATTAATTTAGACAAAGAAGCTGAACCTGATATTTACAATGCCATTCGCCATGGTGCTTTATTGGAAAATGTATGTTACGATGAGAAAACTCGAGTAATTGATTTTACTGATGGTTCTAAAACTGAAAATACACGAGTATCCTACCCAATTGATCATATTGAAAATTCAGTTTTTGCATCCGGTAAACCCAGTATGGGACCACATCCTAAAATAATAGTATTTCTCACATGCGATGCTTATGGTGTTTTACCTCCGGTTTCTAAGCTTACTCCTGATCAAGCCATGTACCATTTTATAAGTGGCTATACGGCAAAAGTTGCCGGCACCGAAAGAGGAATTACGGAACCAGTTGCAACATTTTCACCTTGTTTTGGAGGACCCTTCTTAACTTTACACCCCCTAAAATATGCAGAGCTTTTAAAATCTAAAATTCAAACACATGAATCAAAGGTTTACCTTGTGAATACCGGTTGGATTGGCGGCTCTGCAGCATCTGGAGCAAAACGAATCAGCATTCAAAATACTCGAGCAATGATTACATCCATTTTAGATGGATCAATTGAGCAATCCAAGTTCAAAACGGAACCTGTTTTTGGCTTAAGTTGTCCACTAAGTTTAATAGGAGTTGATACTGAGGTGCTAAATCCTCGTTCATCCTGGGATAATGCTGACGACTACGATAAGCAGGCAACTACACTAGGTGAATTATTCACCAATAACTTTAAGACCTATGGTAAAGCAGTGTCATATCTGGAAAATGCAGGTCCCATTAGAAATCACAATGAAATAGCCATTTAATAAAGGAACATTCTCTATGAATATTGAAATAACAGCCAGACATTTTACAGCTTCAGATAAACTTAAGGAGTTGGTAAATGAAAAAATAATGAAAATTGAAAAATATAATAGTGATATAATGAATTGCCATGTCATTCTTACAAAAGAAAATAGTGGTGAAAATGTGGAGATAAACGCCCATATAAAAGGTCATGATTTTTCAGCCCATGAAAATGCTGATGGTTTTGAAAAGTCTCTCGCAAATGCTGTGGAAAAGATTTCAATTCAGATTAAAAAACAGCATGAAAGAGCTTTAGGGAGATAATAATTGTGAGGGCAATTATCCCTGTTGCTGGTCATGGTACTCGATTAGAACCACATACGCTTACCCTTCAGAAATGTTTATTACCCGTTGGCGGAAAGCCCGTTCTTGAACATATACTGGATCGAATTACAAATGCTGGAATCACTGATGTAACACTTATTACTGGTCATTTGGGAGAGCAAGTTGTTGAATTCTGTACATCCTATCCTAATGCCAATTTTACTTTTGTCGAACAGAAAGAGCGCTTAGGGCT
>DTTG01000097.1 GCA_012964845.1 Fidelibacterota bacterium | reverse complement strand
AAATTTAGGAAGTTTAGATAAAAGGGGAAAGTAGTAATAAAACATCAATTTCTAATTTAGAAATTAATTAGGAATCAAGTTCTAAAATATCTTTGTAGAAATCTAAAATTGAAGGGTTTACTAACGAATCAATATTCTTCACCTCGATATTTTGAATAACTTGTTTTACTGCCAGCTCTACCTTCTTACCATTTATGGTATAGGGGATATCTTCAACTGCAATTATTATAGCCGGTACATACCGATGAGTGCAGAATTCCCGTATTGAATTTTTAACTCTTGTTTTCAGGCTATTGGTCAAAGTAATTCGATCTTTCATTTTTAAAAATAGAATAATCCGCTCATCATTTTGCCAGGGCTGACTAATCACCAGGGAATCTTCTACCTCATTGAACCGCTCAACGGTTTGGTAAATTTCTGCTGTACCAATTCTTACTCCTCCGGGATTTAAAGTAGTATCTGACCGTCCATAAATATTGACCCCGCCAAAATCATTAATTTTCAGATAATCTCCATGATGCCAAATTCCGGGATAGGTATCAAAATAGGCTGAATGATATTTTTCTCCATTTGAATCATTCCAAAAATATATTGGCATGGAAGGGAATGCCTGGGTGCAAACAAGTTCCCCTTTTTCATTTCTGACTGACATGCCTTTTTCATTATAAGATTCTACTTTCATTCCCAATCCCCGGCATTGGAGTTCGCCCCGCCTCACCGGTAAAATAGGATTTCCCAAGGCAAAGCAGGAAATAATATCCGTGCCCCCTGAGATAGAAGCCAATTGGACATCTTCTTTCCACTCTCCATATACAAAATCGAAATTTTCTTCAACCAGGGGTGATCCTGTAGAAAGGATCGTACGTAATTTTGGGAAAGAAGAAATTTGTTTTGGTTTTATTCCGGCTGATTCTAAAGATGCTATATATTTGGCACTGGTACCAAAAACAGTGATACCCAAATCATCCGCCATTTTAAGCAGGGCTGTGCCATCCGGGTAAAATGGACTTCCATCATACAACACTATGGTTGCTCCTACCGCCAAGGAAGATATCAGCCAGTTCCACATCATCCAACCACAAGTGGTGAAGTAGAAAATTTTGTCATTTCGGGTGAGATCGGTGTGGAGCTTTAACTCTTTTAAATGCTGGATGAGTGTTCCTCCGGCAGAATGCACAATTGACTTTGGCAGCCCAGTGGTCCCGGATGAATACATGATATATAAGGGATGGTCAAATGGTAATTGCTCAAAAATAATATCACCAGAATCTTTGTGAAGAAAGTCATTCCACAGCATTGAATTCTTAATTACATTCGTATTGGAATCGCCGGCAAATGGCACAATAATAGTCTTTTTTATACTGGGCAAATCCGTCAGAATTTTTTTCAGTTTGGAAAGGCAATCAATGGTTTTTCCATTATACAAATAACCGTCTGCAGCAAAAATAAGTTTGGGTTCGATTTGCTGAAATCTATCCAAAACTCCCTTGATGCCAAAATCAGGAGAACAGGATGACCAAATTGCCCCGATGCTTGATGTGGCCAACATGGCAATAATTGTTTCAGGAATGTTGGGCATAAATCCCACAACCCGATCATTTTTCACAATACCCATTTCCCGCATGGAACGAGCTAAACGGGATACTTGATCATGCAATTCCTTGTAGGTTAGAGAAGATTGAGTGCCATCTTCACCCTGAAATAGTATTGCAATTTTATCGTCTCTATAACGAAGCAGATTTTCAGCAAAATTAAGGGTAGCTCCATCAAACCATTTGGCACCGGGCATTTTTCCTAGATCATCCACCACTTGAGAATAGGGAGAGTGATGAATGATTTGTGAATACTCCCAGAAAGATCCCCAGAAATCTTCTGCCTTTTCTATAGACCAATCATACAATTGAGAATATTTTTTCAGGGAAAGTCCAAATTTTTGGTTGACTAACTGCATATAGTCCATCATCTGAGAATTATTGATTTGCTCCTCAGTAGGTTGCCACATTATGGAATGCATTAGATTATTTCAGCTAGGTACAGTACTTGCCATGCTTCCAACACTTTGCCTTCCTCTACCAATACAGCACATATTTTAAGCATGTCTTCAGCAGATAGCCTGGAATAAGTTTCATTTAAATCTTCAATGACATCCTGCTCAGGTATTTTTTCTACGGAAGCCAAACGAGCCAACAGTTTTCCGGTAAAGGATGGATGATCCCTCACTAATTGTGGTAGATTATCTACACCAATAGGAATAAATCGTGGGGCAGACAATTCAAATAATCCCTCTTTGGCTCTACTATACCAGTCGTATCCCATCCTTGCTACCTGATCAACCTTATGGGGATCAATTTTTCCCGATTCGTCAAACACATCTTCCTTAGCATGGAAATATACTATTTCACCTAA
>DTTG01000096.1 GCA_012964845.1 Fidelibacterota bacterium | reverse complement strand
TATTGTAATTTTACTAAAAAATCAGGCCCTTACTTTGCCTTGAAATTTTTCAACCATTTGCTCAACAATATATTTTGGCGCTTGAGCATAGTGAGAAAACTGCATTGTAAAAACTGCCCTTCCCTGAGTCATTGACCTTAATTCTGTAGCATATCCAAACATTTCAGACAATGGAACATCAGCATTTAAAACTTGTACACCATTCCTCGGATTCATTCCCTTTACATTTCCACGGCGAGAAGTGACATCTCCCATTACTGATCCCAAATAATTTTCAGGAACAACTACCTCTAGCGCCATAAGAGGCTCAAGCAATGTTGGGGAAGCTTTCTTAGCAGCATCTCTAAGCGCCATAGAGCCTGCTATTTTGAATGCAATTTCACTGGAATCAACATCATGAAATGAACCATCAATCAGAGTCACCTTAATATCTTCCAATGGGTACCCGCACACAACACCATTACCCATGGCGTCTTTTACTCCTGCCTCAACAGCAGGTATGTACTCTTTGGGAATTTTACCGCCAACAATCTTATTTTCAAATTCAAATCCTTTTCCAGCTTCATTCGGTTCAATAATTATAACAACATGCCCATACTGGCCCCTGCCACCTGACTGCTTGACAAATCTGCCCTCTTGCTCCACTTTCTTTGTAATACATTCTTTATAGGACACCTGAGGTGAGCCAACATGAACAACTACATTAAATTCTCTTTTAAGCCTATCAACAATTATTTCTAAATGTAATTCACCCATTCCTGAAATAATGGTTTGCCCGGTATCTTCATCACTTCTTACGATAAATGTCGGATCTTCTTCTGCCAGTTTTACCAAGCCATTTGTAAGGGCATCCTGACCTTCTTTTGTGGCAGGTTCTACAGCAATTGAAATTACAGGCTCGGGAAAATCCATAGACTCAAGCAATATAGGATGATCAACCGAACAGAGAGTATGACCTGTTTTTGTATTTTTCAATCCCACCATTGCAGCTATTTCACCCGTTGTTACAGTTTTTCGTTCTTCCCGCTTATTAGAATGCATCAACATTAATCGCCCAACGCGCTCTTTCTTACCTGTATTAGGATTAAGAATATGCTCTCCTGTTGAAACTGACCCTGAATATACTCTAAAAAATGTTAATCTGCCTACGTATGGGTCAGTCATAATTTTAAACGCAAGTGCACTGAAATGATCATTATCATCAGGGGTTCTTTCTACCTCTAAAGAATCATCATCAATATCAAATCCTTTTACATTACCTACATCCAAAGGAGAAGGCAAATAATCTATTACTGCATCTAAGGTTCTCTGAACACCTTTATTCCTAAAAGCAGATCCGCAGAGAGTTGGAATCATAGTTCCATCCAAAGTAGCTTTTCTAATTGCAACCTTAATTTCTTCTGGTAAAAGTGTTTCACCATCAAGATATTTTTCGAGTAAATGTTCATCATAGGAAGCAACTTCTTCTAATAATTGCAAACGCCACTTATCAGCAACCTCCTTCATATCCGAAGGAATTTCACCATATTCAAAGCTGGAACCATCTTCAGAAGTATAAATGATAGCTTCCATCTTTATTAAATCAATTAAGCCGGTAAAAATATCGCCCGAGCCAATAGGCAATACAATAGGCACAGGGTTCGCATTTAAACGCTCTTTAATCATTTCGATAACCTTAAAGAAGTCTGCGCCCGTACGATCCATTTTATTTACAAATGCTATTCTTGGAACACCATACTTATCTGCCTGTCTCCACACTGTCTCTGATTGAGGCTCCACACCACCAACGGCACAAAATAATGCAATTGCTCCATCTAAAACACGGAGAGAACGTTCCACCTCAATTGTAAAATCCACATGCCCGGGAGTATCAATAATATTAATTCGATTACCATCCCAAAATGCGGTAGTAGCGGCAGAGGTAATTGTTATACCACGCTCTTTCTCCTGGTCCATCCAATCCATGGTTGCAGCGCCATCATGAACTTCACCCAACCTGTGGGTACGTCCTGTATAATACAAAATCCGCTCTGTGGTAGTGGTTTTGCCGGCATCGATGTGCGCCATAATGCCAATGTTCCGTACATGTTTTAATGGAATATTTTTCATACTTTTTTATCTAAAGTGAGCGAAGGCTTTATTTGCCTCTGCCATTCTATGTGTATCTTCTTTTTTCTTTACAGCAGACCCATCATTATTAGCTGCTGCCAGCAATTCGGCCGCCAGCCTATCAGCCATCGTTTGCCCTTTTCTAGATTTGGAATATCCAATAATCCACCGCATTGCCAAAGCCATTCGACGAGCTTCAGAAATTTCGATGGGAACCTGATAGGTAGCACCGCCAATTCTTTTAGACTTTACCTCAAGAACAGGTGCGACATTTTCTAAAGCTTTTTTGAATAATTCAATACCATCATCAACCTTACCCTGCTTCTTTATTTTATCAATGCTTTGATAAAATATTTTTTCTGCAAGGCTCTTTTTTCCCTGTTTCATAAGATTATTAATAAATTTAGCCACAATTAAATCTCCATATACAGGATCCGGTAATATCTCTCTTTTTTCTGGTCTTCTTCTACGCATGAATTAAAAAATGAAATTAATTTTTTGGTTTTTTTGTACCATATCTTGAACGGCTGGTACGACGACCTTCAACCCCCGCAGGATCAAGTACGCCTCTTATAACATGGTATCTCACTCCAGGCAAATCTTTTACCCTGCCTCCCTCAATCAATACAATTGAGTGCTCCTGAAGATTATGACCCTCTCCGGGAATATATGCTGTAACTTCAAATCCATTAGATAAACGAACACGAGCCACCTTTCTTAATGCAGAATTAGGTTTCTTGGGTGTAGTTGTATATACACGGGTGCAGACACCCCTTTTTTGAGGACAAGCATCCAAAGCAGGTACTTTATTTTTCTTATGCTGCTTTTTCCTACCTTTCCTGACAAGTTGATTTATTGTTGGCATTTGATTCCTAGCATAGCTTAGTAATTTAGAAAGTATATAAAATTCAACCCAAACATTTATTACACATTTCTATTATTATTTTCTCTCTGTGAATTTAGCATCAGAGTTTCAATTATCATACTAATTGCCCTGAAAGCTCTTCCTGTTGATTTTCTTCTTCAACGGGCAATTCAACTTCTAAAACTGCCTCTTTTTCCTGTTCAACTGGATTTGTCACTATGAGTCCCCGATTCTGCAGAGCGCCTGTTCCAGCAGGGATTAGCCGCCCAATAATTACATTTTCTTTCAATCCCTTTAGATAATCTGTTTTTCCCTCTACAGCAGCATCAGTAAGCACACGCGTTGTTTCCTGAAATGAAGCAGCAGAAATAAAACTTTCTGTGTTAAGGGAGGCACGGGTTATTCCCAATAAAAGCGGACTAAATGTTACAGGTTTAGGCTTTGAAGTTTTAATTGTCTTTTTTCCAGACTCTTTCAAATCTTTATTAACATCTTTAATGTTAGATGTATAAACCACATCACCCTCTTCATAATCTGAGTCCCCAGGATTTGTCACTACCGCTTTCTTTTTCATTTCCTCATTGGTTTTCTGTATTTCAAACTGATTGATACGATCACCATGGAGATACAAAGTGTCACCCGCATCTTCAACTGTCACCTTTTTCATCATTTGACGAACAATTACTTCAATATGCTTATCATTAATTGCAACGCCCTGAAGACGATATACTTCCTGAATAGCATTTACAAGAAATTCTTGCACTTTAGACGCACCGCCAATTCTTAAAATATCTTTTGGAGAAACTGAACCTTCACACAATTTATCTCCGGCAAACACCAAGTCTCCCTCATGAACCAAGATATGCTTCCCGTAAGGTATTTTATAAATGCTTTCCTTTTCCTTTCCAATTACATGAATTTCACGGATACCACGCTTTACTTTTCCATATTTAATGGTTCCGTCAACTTCTGTAATAACGGCAGGATTTGCGGGATTTCGAGCTTCAAATAATTCTGCAATCCGAGGTAAACCTCCGGTAATATCTCTGGTTTTACCAGCATCCCTTGGTATTTTAACTAATATTTGACCAGCCTTTACCTTATCTCCATCACGTACTATAACTGTAGCCCGAACAGGTAAAATACTTGCACCACCAGCCTTATCGTCTTTTCCTCCACCTTCAATATGAATATGCGGACTTAAATCACGGTTTTTAGATTCCGTAATTACGATCATTTTCTTTCCACTTTCAACTGCTTCTTCAATATAGGTTTCACCTTCAATCATATCCCGGAAATGAAGGGTTCCGGCAGTCCTAGCAAGAATTACATCTGTATAGGGATCCCAGGCAAATAGAGTTTGCCCAACCTTTACCTTCTCTCCACTTTCAACAAATACCTTCGATCCATAAGGTACTTGCCAGTTAGATATAGAATTTCCCTTATCATCCAATAATTCCATTTTTCCATTTCTCACTGAGGCTACCATTACATCATTACCATCCTCATCTTTCACACCGATAAGGTTTAAATTCTCTGATAGTTTTATAGTACCAGCTCTACGGGCGCTCCTATGAGACTGTTCGATAATCCTTGATGCTGTACCACCAATATGGAATGTCCGAAGTGTCAACTGTGTTCCAGGTTCTCCAATGGATTGGGCTGCCATAATGCCAACGGCATCACCTATCCGAGGCTCTTTATTAGAAGCTAAATTCAATCCATAGCAACACATACAAACACCATGAGGCGCTTCACAAGTAAGTACGGATCGCACTTTCACCTGATACACATTGCTTTCAGCAATTAAATCAACAACTTTTTCTTCAAGGATATCTCCTTTTTTGGCGAATTTTGTGTTGTCAATTGGATCCACAATATCTTCCAATATATATCTACCAACAATTCGCTCATCAAGAGCCTCAATGATTTCTTCGCCTTCTTTCAAATCTTCAAGCATAGTCCCTTGAACAGTTTTACAATCCTCCATTGTGATTGTAACGTCTTGAGCAACATCTACTAATCTTCGGGTCAAATACCCCGCGTCTGCAGTTTTAAGAGCGGTATCCGCCAACCCTTTTCTAGCACCATGGGTTGAAATGAAATACTCAAAAGCTGACAATCCTTCTTTAAAGTTTGACTTGATGGGATTCTCTATAATTTCACCGGAAGCACCAACCATAGATTTTTTTGGTTTTGCCATCAATCCACGCATACCAGCAAGCTGTTTAATTTGATCCTGGCTGCCCCTAGCACCTGAATCCGCCATCATGAATAATGGATTAAACCCCTGGTCATCATTTTCCAATTCTTTGAACATTTCATTTGCAACATCATTAGTGGCATGTGTCCAAATATCAATAACTTTATTATAACGCTCACCCTCCGTTAATACATGTCGATCATATTTTTCTTGAATTTCTTCAACTTGCAATTGAGCGGCTTCTAATATTTCTCCTTTTTTATCGGGAATATGTATATCATTTATGGCAATTGAAATTCCACTTTTAAATGCAAACTCAAAACCAAGATCTTTTAAATCGTCCAAGAATAAAATGGTTTGGTAATTGCCAGATTTTTTATAACAATCCCCAATTATTTTTGTGAGCAGTTTTTTATTCATTGTAGAATTTACAAAAGGAATTTCCTTGGGTATTTTTTCATTGAAGATTATCCTTCCGAGCGTAGTTTTATCAATCCACCCATCTTCTAAACGAATACTCACATAGGCATGAAGGGAGACTTCTTCATTTGCATAGGCCAAAACCGCCTCGTGAAAAGAACCAAATTTTGTACCCTCTCCCAAAGCACCAGCCCTTGGACGGGTTAAAAAATAGCATCCTAAAACCATATCCTGTGATGGAATTGCGATGGGATTCCCAGTAGCAGGATGGAGGATATTGTGACTGGACAGCATAAGCAACCACGCTTCCATTTTTGCTTCAGCAGATAGCGGCACATGCACTGCCATCTGATCCCCATCAAAATCTGCATTAAAAGCTGCACAAACTAAGGGGTGCAATCGAATAGCCTTTCCTTCAATCAACACCGGCTGGAAAGCCTGCACACCCAGTCTATGAAGTGTTGGAGCCCGATTTAACAACACCGGATGGTCTTTAACTGCATTTTCAAGCACTTTATAAACTTCAGGAGCCTTCTGTTCAACCAACATTTTTGCACTTCTGGGCGTTCTGGTGTATCCTGCTTTTATCAATTGATAAATAACATGTGGTTTAAATAATTCCATAGCCATTTCCTTTGGAATTCCACATTCATGCAATTTCAACTCAGGTCCTACAACAATAACTGATCTACCTGAATAGTCAACACGTTTTCCCAATAGGTTTTGACGAAATCGTCCAGATTTTCCCTTAAGAGAGTCACTTAAAGATTTCAGGGGTCTTCGCGTTCCACTTCTTACAGCAGATTTCATCCGGCTATTATCAATTAATGCATCCACAGATTCTTGCAACATCCGCTTCTCATTTCTGAGTATTACATCCGGCGCCTTAATTTCCATGAGTTGCTTCAATCGATTATTGCGGATAATCACCCTTCTGTATAGATCGTTTAGATCAGAAGCTGCAAATCGACCACCATCCAGGGGTACAAGGGGTCGCAGCTCAGGCGGTATAACTGGCAACACACTTAGCACCATCCATTCAGGTTTATTGTGAATCTTTTTTTCTATTCGCGGATCAAACTTTTTAAGAATTCTAAGCCGTTTAAGTGCAACTTCAGTTTTTTGAACTGATGACTTACTTTTAACAATGGCCAAAAGTTCATTTATTTTCCCTATAACATCCAAATCTCTTAATAGACAGAGTACAGCCTCACCGCCCATTTCTGCGTGAAAATAACTATCTTCATCGCGATCCTCTTCAGATACTGCATCTATTCCGAATCCATCCTCAAGCTTCAAGTAATCTTCTTCTTCTATTAGTTCACCATACTCTCTACCCGATGCACCTGAGTTTAGAATAACAAATTTCTCAAAATAGACAATCTGTTCTAACTGCTTCGTCGTATATCCTAAAAGGTAACTGATTTTACTGGGTATTGACCTAAGATACCAAATATGAATTACAGGCACAGCCAATGTGATATGACCTATTCTATCCCTTCTTACAGATTTCCTGGTCACTTCAACACCACAGCGATCGCAAACTATGCCACGATATCTGATTCTTTTATATTTACCGCAATGGCATTCCCAATCTTTTGTGGGACCAAAAATCTTCTCACAAAATAGACCATCTTTTTCAGGCTTATATGATCTGTAATTTATTGTTTCAGGCTTAAGAATTTCGCCGAACGATCTATCTAAAATTTCCTCCGGAGATAGCAATCCTATAGTAATGGTACTAAAAGATTGCGATAATCTCGAGGCTGGTTTATTTGAAAATAACAATTTTATCTCCTTCGGTTAGTTCAATAATACGTTTAGCCCTAATCCTTCAAGCTCTTTTACTAAAACATTAAAAGATTCAGGAATACTTGATTCAGGCGTGTTTTTTCCGCGAACCAGTGAATTATACAGCTTTGTTCGCCCATCCACATCATCTGATTTTGTGGTTAATATTTCTTGCAGAGTATGAGCCGCACCATAAGCTTCTAAGGCCCATACTTCCATTTCTCCAAAGCGCTGACCACCCGCTTGGGCTTTACCACCCAATGGCTGTTGAGTAATTAGCGAATATGGTCCAGTAGCACGGGCATGCATTTTATCATCTACTAAATGTGATAATTTTAGCATATAAATGACACCCACAGTCACAGGTGAAGCAATTTTCTCACCGGTCCTACCATCCCATAAATCAACTTTACCAGTTTCACATAATCCGGCTTCTTTCAATTCGTTAATAACGTCTTCGTGATTAGCACCATTAAAGACAGGTGTTTTATACCTTTTTCCAAGCTTTTCACCTGCCCATCCCAACATTGTTTCATATAGCTGGCCTAAATTCATCCGAGACGGTACACCAAGAGGATTAAGTACAATATCAACCGGCGTTCCATCTGCTGTGAAGGGCATATCTTCTTCCGGTACAATAATAGAAACAATACCCTTATTACCATGACGTCCTGACACCTTGTCGCCAATAGAAATTTTCCGCTTTTGAGCAATATACACCTTTGCAAGCTTCATTACACCTTGCTGCAATTCATCACCCACCCGTAATTTGAAAATTTCTTTTTCTAAACGCTCTTCAAGTTGTCTCAAATTCCTACGGTAGTTCTGCCATATTTTTAGAATTTTATTCCAAATTATTGGATTTTCTACCCAGGGAGATTTTAATGAAAGCGTCTCAAAATCAAGTTTTTTAATCCGAGAAGGTGTGAGTAAAGTCTTAGCTTTAATAAGAGTTCGGTTTGTTGTTGAATCCCGCATTCCCCCAGAAATTTGCTCTGACAATTGAGTATTTAACAACTCATCTCTTTTTTCCATAAGCTGAACCCTGTCTTTTCGAGCAGTTCTCTGCAATGCTCGAATTTGCTGCTTTTCTTCATCCCTAATTGCTATGCTTTTTCTCTCAAAAAGCTGAGTATTTACAACTACACCATGGACACCGGAATCACAACGTTTTGAGGCATCTTTAACATCACCAGCTTTCTCACCAAAGATTGCACGAAGTAATTTTTCTTCAGGAGTCGGGTCTGTTTCACCTTTTGGCGTTACTTTTCCAACCAATATATCCCCAGGATGCACTTCCGCACCAATGCGAACAATTCCTCGAGCGTCTAAATTTCGCGTTGCCTCTTCACTTACATTCGGAATTTCATTAGTAAGCTCTTCTTCACCTCTCTTGGTATCCCTTATCTCAACTTCAAACTCCTTCATGTGGGTTGAAGTGAGCACATCATGTTTTACCAAATTTTCATTGATAATGATGGCATCCTCAAAATTATATCCACGCCAAGGCATAAATGCAACTTTTAGATTTCTTCCCAAGGCCAATTCACCATTCTTTGTTGAATGACCATCTGCAATTATCTGACCTTTTTTAACCTTCTGCCCCAGACTCACAATTGGCCGCTGATTAATACAGGTATTCTGATTAGTCCTGAGTAGTTTTTTTAACTTAAATGTTTTCAAATTCTCATCAGGAACCAATTCCAACTCAGCAGGTAGTCCGGTAGAACGAATAGTGATTTCATTTGCGTCAACACTAGCGATTGTACCATCGCATGAAGCAACCATAGTTGCCCTTGAGTCCAAAGCTACTCTATCTTCCATACCAGTTCCAACAATTGGAGGATCTGGATTAAGTAGCGGAACAGACTGCCGCATCATATTGGATCCCATTAATGCACGGTTGGCATCATCATTTTCTAAAAATGGAATAAGGGATGCAGAAACACTCACAATTTGATTTGGAGAAATATCTTTAAAGTCTGCAGAATCGGATGAAACAAGTGGGAAATCCTCACCATTTCTTACGCGAATAAGGTCTTTTACAAATTTACCCTTTTCTACCGGCTCCGTAGCTTGTGCTATATAGGCACGCATTTCTTCATCTGGCGATAAAAATACAACTTCCTCAGAAAAAGAATATTTTCCACTTCCTTTGTGCTCAATTTTCTGATAAGGAGATTCAATGAATCCCAATTTATTAACAACAGCATGAGTTGCCAATGAATTGATCAATCCAATATTCGGACCTTCAGGTGTTTCAATTGGACAGAGAC
>DTTG01000095.1 GCA_012964845.1 Fidelibacterota bacterium | reverse complement strand
TCCCATTCGATGTTATATCCTTCGGTCCCACTGGGTGAGCCTGTGGTAAAAATTAAACTTCTATCCTGTCCAAGGAGAGGGCTTAGAACCAAAAGAAGTATTATTGCTTTTAAATTCATAAGGCAAATATAAGAATAACTCCTAAATTAATGAAGTGATAAAGGTCACCTCAATTTGTATCCTATTTTATAATAAATGAATAGGGAAGGAGCATTTGAATTTCATTGTCAAGTAATATTGGGATTACATTGAGTACTTCTAATTCCTGAGATAATTGTTCAGGTAATAAGTTCAAATAATTAGTTGAGCCAATTTTAGCTGCGAATTTCATAAAATTATCTTCATTTTGGGGGTATTCCACAATCTCAATTTCCTTTCCTTCTAACCCTGCTGCAGATTTAGCCAAATTAATGGCAGTCTGCAATCCCCCTTTTACATCAACTAAGGGTATCGAAATATCGTTATGGGCTCTCATCCCAGTGAAAACACGCCCCATGGCTACATCGTCCAGATCACCCGTTTCAGGGAAGTCATCCCGACCCTTAATGACACGATCTTTAAATTTGCTGTACACATCATTTATGCTTGCTTGTATTTTTTCTCTTTCTTCATTTGAAATCAAACGATTTCCTGACCCAAAATCGGAGAATTCACCTCTTTTGATCAGGTCGCTGGTGAGTCCCCATTTATTCATTAATTTACTAAAATTCAGACGAAGTCCAATAACCCCAATGGAGCCTGTAACCGTGGCATCATGAGCCACAATGGTATCAGCCTGGCAGGCAATATAGTAACCGCCGGATGCAGCAACATCAGACATGGAGGCGATAAATGGTTTTACATTACTGCTATCTTCTTCTGTGGTTTTTAATACTTCCCGCCACATTTGGTCCGAGGCAAGGGCAGAACCGCCACCACTATCAATCCTAAGAACAATCGCTTTTATATCTTTATTTTCCCGAGCTGACTTAATAGCCTTTGTTATGGTTTCATCTCCCATAATGGAGGAGCCTGCAGGTCCAGGGTTGCTTTTGCCAGATACAATTCCACCCACGGCGTAAATAATAGCAATCTTCTCCTTTTTCTCAGGTGCCCATTCATGAACATAATCATCAGCCCTGTCTATATCTTTCCATTTTATAATTTCAACTTTTTCATCGTTTAATGATTTTACATAGTCATCAAATTGGTCTGGATACATAATGCTGTCTGCTAAGCCTGCGGTAATAGCATCTTGAGGGCGAAAATATGGACCATTGTCAATTATTTCTTCAGTATGGTTTGAATCCCAGTTGCGTCCCTGAGAAATTCCATCTACAAAAATACTATAAAAGTCATCCAAGAGAGCGCCATAGTTTTCCTCCATTTCAGGGGACATCTTTTTGTTTAAAATTTGATCCGCAGCAGTTTTGTAAGATTTTCCATCAAATTCTACCCGAAACACTTCCGGTACGATTAATAATGTATCTAATAATCCTCTCAGAAATGATATTTCAATTCTCAGACCTTTTAAATCAATGCCAGTATATTCATTTAAATAAATTTCATCTGCCATGGAAACAAGGTAATAATCTATATTTGAAATTCCTTTATCTGCATAAACAATAATTGATTTCCCTTTCTCTTTAAAACGACTAAGTGCGGAATATATTGCACCACGTTTAGCAAATCCAGCTCTCACATTTCCAATGTCAATTATAAATCCATCAATTTCTGGGTCATCTGTATAGTTGTCAATTTCTTCAATCCAAGTACGCAGCTGAATCCCAGTTTCTGGTTTGTTTGAAAAAGGTGATATGTTAAAATCAAAGTTAAATGGGGGTGTAACTGGTTTTTCTTCAATGAATAATCCGCTCAATTTCATCCGAATGAATTTTTGAGTATCCTTTGCTTTTTTATTGAAAATACTATTCTGTTTTTGACTACTGGTATAAAAACCAATTCCACCGGTGACTTCATTTACATCATTATATGTGGTAGGTGAGTACACAGATTCTTTTCCAAAATTAAATCCTAAATTAAATTGAAAATTATCAAATTCTGCATTAGACCGGACACTTACAATAATACCGTCTGCAGGCTGAAGAGTGAGATGGGGAAAATAATTTATGGAATCCTCATCAGAAATGTTGATATCCACTCCCATTGTAAATTTATGGTCTAAAAAAGGCAGAGGCCTCAATGCCATGCCAAGTGTTGATGAATTATATTCTGTGAATTCATCATTAAAACGAGAGACTATACCAAAAGACGCAAAATTAACAGGGCGATACAGCAATCCCAGATCAATGAGATGATGCTTATTCCATTTTAATCCGGCATAGGCATTGGGGAAGAGAGAGAAGCCAATACCAATATTCCCATCAGAAGGATTAAATGTATCTGGGAATTTTCCATCAACAAATTCATATTTTA
>DTTG01000094.1 GCA_012964845.1 Fidelibacterota bacterium | reverse complement strand
ATAATTGACAGGGGGCCGAAGGATTTTTTCAATCCAAAATCAAAATAGGTTTTTTCCCGAGGAATTATTGCCAAGTCCATAAAGGGTTTGCCTGGTACTTTGGGTATATTCATTTCAAAATTAGCTGAAATCACCCAGCTATCAACTCCCAGCATCTTACCATTTTCATCTAAAATCAATCCATGCAGTGATGGTCCGCCAATATCATACTGGCGGGTGCCGATAGACGCATCATTTACATCCGCTGTCCGATTAAATAGATAGTTATTGCGAAAGTCCGGGTCGATGTTTCCACTGAGATAAGTGCGATACTGTCGGGGTAAATCTGTGGCATCTAAAAATCCCCCAGCCCAGATTCGGAGTTTTGCTTTTAATTTCTTGGTAAATTTATAATAAATGTTGGTCTGCAGGTTAAAACGCAGGAATTGACTGTTCACTATCCCTGTTTTAACGGCTGTTCGAAAATAATAGGTCAAAAAGGGATTAGGGCGATTGTAGAGTTCCATTTCAGCATATCCTGTGGCAGACTCCCCGGAATCATAATACTCAGAATCAACTGCATTTTCGAGAATATTATGGTAATCTATATTAAAGATTGTCTCCCACACTGGAAATCTTTCTAAATGTTTTTTGCGTTTACCTTTAAATTCAAAGTGTGCTCCGGTTCTACCGGAATTTCTGGCAGCATCAAAGCTGAAATTACTGCTATAAAAACTTCCTAACCCATAGACTGTTTTTGAAGCACTAAAAGAGCCCACCAACTGTTCATTCAGGAAATCCCACATGGGTCGAAAGCCAATTCCGTAATCATACCCAGGTACGAAGCCATTGTAGAAATTAAGCCCTGGAGTCCAACCATTGTAATGATTGCCACTGAAGAGCCAAGGCATCCAGAAAATTTCACGCTTATAATATTGGGGCTGGTCAAATACCCAGGTGAATGCCAGAGGTTTTGATGTAGCGTTATTGGGGCGGTTCCCATCTGGCAGAGTTTGATCAGGGTCAATGATTACTGACTTGGTACCCTCTGGGAGTGACACCCTCTGAATCTTCTTTACATTTTCATACCAATGACGAGAGATTTCATTTTTCTTCTTATCATAAAATGCGGCTTCAAAAGGCAGGGTTAAATCACCCAAATTTTTAAATACTGCTTCATTATCCTCAATTTTTACAGAGTAATCTACCCTGCCCGTTTCATAAAAAACATCATGGGTGTACCAGGCCAAATCCTTATTGCTGAATTTCTTAAAATAGGCAAAATAATCCTCTGGATAGGGATGCTTGAATTCCCAATCCCTATAATAACTGTGCATAATGGTATCAATGACTTCCTCACCTAAATAATCCAATAAATGCCAGGTGTATAGTAATGGTTTGGAGTAACTCAACCAATAATTCGTCCGCTGTTTAAATGCATCTGCTGAGGTTTCCAGGGGTTCTTCGTCACCCCTTTTAACCCAGGTTGAATAACCCACATATTCGAAAAATCCAAATTGCAGGTTTTTACCAACACTAAATGGTCCCAACTTTTCTTGAGTAAATTCATTTACAATCCATTTGCGGTTTTCATCACCATATTTCGCTTCCCAATAACGGATATTATTAAACTCATTCAATCCCTCATCCATCCAGGTATGATCTCTTTCGTTGCTACCCAGAATTCCATAAAACCAATTATGACCCACTTCGTGCATGATGACCATTTCTAATAAATGTTTGGAACCCATTTTTGAAATGACGGTGATATTCGGGTATTCCATGCCCCCGCCGGCACTCATATCACCATCCACTGCAGTAATATGGTTGTAGGGATAATCACCATTAAACACGCTATACCAATAACCGGAATCATGAAGATATTCAATTGAGTTTTCCCACAATTCAGCATTTTTGGGATGATACATACTCCAGAGAGTCACTTCTCTGGTGGAGTCAGCTAGAGCAAGAAAACCTTTTCTCACAATCCACTTTGGATCTGCAAACCAGGCAAAGTCATGGACATTATCCTGATGAAAATGAAGTGTTTTAAGTATGGGCGTCTCTCTCTCTTTCTTTTCCTTTTTAAATTTTGCTTTCAGCTTTTGCAGGAAGTTCTTTTTCTCCCCTTTCTTTTTTCCAGCTTTTTTCAATTTTTTAATGGCTTTCTTAAAAGCCTTTTTCTCCAATGCATGGAGGGAATCACCTTCAGCAGCCAGGGAATCCAGCCAGGCATATTCCTCCTCACCATTTACTAAATCGCCTGTTGCCATAATCCGATATTTTTGGGGGAGGGTTATTTTTACATCAAAGCTGCCGAATTCGCTGTAGAATTCACCCATATCCAGATAGGGCATGGGATGCCAGCCCAAATGATCATATACTGCCGGCTTGGGATACCACTGGGTAATTTCATAATGTTTACCCGTATGACCCA
>DTTG01000093.1 GCA_012964845.1 Fidelibacterota bacterium | reverse complement strand
AGTAAACTTTCTTTCTGGGGCTTTATTGCCTTTGCAGGGGCAATTATGGCGGCAAACTTTATATCCTCATCTTTCCATCAGTTTAATTAATGTCTGAACAACTCATCGTTATTGGATGGAGCCACAAAAACGCTCCTGTCAAATTCAGGGATAAACTGTTTTTATCCAAAGATGAAATTCAGTGCCTTGTTAAAGAAGCAGTTCAACCAGATTTCATTCAGGAATTAACCATATTATCAACTTGTAACCGTACGGAATTTTATTTTATTTCCTCTGATACGGGTTCCTTAATAAACTGGGTGAAAGATAAATACAATTCAATTTTAAAGCGGAATATTGATTTTGCAGATGGTGAGCCATATACTCAACAGGGAAGTGAAACAATAAAACATTTATTCCGGGTTGCATCCGGAATGGAAAGTATGATGTTAGGTGAGAATCAAATACTGAGTCAGGTAAAAACTGCCCATGAACACTTACTCATGAGTAGTGGTAAAACACCTCTATTAAACCAATTATTCCGGGATGCAGTGAGCTGTGGAAAGGCTGTGCGAACAGATACAGATTTATGTCGTGGAGCAGTATCAATCAGCCTGGCAGCAGTTGAGCTTGCCAAACGGATTTATTCCAGTTTTCAAAAACAGAAGATTTTATTGGTGGGTGCAGGTGAGTCAGCGGAGCTGACTGCTAAACATTTCCAGGAGAATGGAGCCACTCAATTTGTCATAGTTAATCGCAGTGAGGAGAGAGGTAAGCGGTTGGCAGAAAAATTTTCTGCTGAATATGCTGAACTATCAGAGATTCCCGAACTATTGAAGCAAGTTGATATTGTGGTGGCTGCCACCCATTCTAAGGAATACCTGCTTACAAGTCAACAGGTAAACCAGGCATTGAGTGCTCGTCAATATAAAAATCTGCTCATGATTGATATCAGCACTCCCCGGAATATTGACACAGAAATTCATAAAATTCAGGAGGTATTCCTTTATGATATTGATCATTTGGAAAATGTTATTTCTGAAAACCTGGAAAAACGAAAAGGTGAAATCCCAACTGCTGAACTGATCATTCAAGAGCATAGCAAAAAATTTATGTCCTGGTTTAAATCTTTGAAAGTTAAGCCCACAATTTCCTTGCTCACTCAGTATTATGAAAAAATCAGGACGGAGGAATTACAGCGCTATGAACATAAGCTATCAGCAGATGAAAAAGAGGCAATGGCAAAACTGTCTAAGGGATTGGTACGGAAACTGCTGCATTATCCTATCACCCATTTGAAAGGGCTGGCAGACGGCCAGGAATTAAGCCCTCAAACCATTGATACTATCTGGAGATTATACCGTCTCGAAGAAATGAAAGATTCTGAGGCAGGGAAGAGTGAATAAGCTGATAATCGGAACCCGTGGGAGTGCTTTAGCGCTGAAACAAGCCCACCATATTCGGAATTCACTCCAGTCTACACATCCGCATTTAGGCGTAGAGATAAAAACTATCCAATCGTTAGGAGATGATAAGCAGGAGACACCATTGCCGGAAATCGGCGCAAAGGGGTTATTCACAGCTGAAATTGAAAGTGAATTATTAAGCCAAAAAATAGACTTGGCGGTTCATAGTCTTAAAGACCTTCCCTCAACCTTGCCAAAGGACTTGAAATATGCTGGTTCTCCTAAAAGGGAAGATGCCCGGGATGTTTTTATTTCCCACAAATGGAGATCATTGGAGGATGTCCCTGCAAGAAGCATCATCGCTACCGGCAGTATTCGGCGAAAAGCACAATTTTTGGAGGTTCGTTCAGATTTGGAATTCTGTGATTTGAGGGGTAATATTGAAACTCGCCTGGCTAAATTGAAAACGGAGGGATGGGATGGAATAATCATGGCTGCAGCAGCACTACACAGGCTGAATATGGTGGAACAAATAACCCGCTATTTGGACCCCCTTCAATTTGTACCGGCTGTGGGTCAGGGGGCCATTGGACTGGAAATAAAGCAGGAAAGAGTAGAAGTAGAACAGCTGGTAGAATCAATTATTGATGCGGAAACCACTCAGTGCTGTCAGGCGGAAAGACTCTTTTTAGCCCATCTGGAAGGCGGATGTTCTACTGCTATTGGATGCTGGGGGAGAATAGAAAACAGACGTTTTTTAATTACGGGATATGCTGCAACTTCGAATGGATCTCAGGTGATACGCAAATCCATGAAAGGGATGCCTGCCGATTCCAACCAATTAGCGCTTCATTTAGCTGAAGAATTTGAACATGCAGGTGCAAAGGAACTGTTGGCTGGGTGAAATCTATTATTTATCATACCGGTATCACTTCTCCACCGGAAATTCATTCAAATCAATTTGAGGTGTTGCATACTCCCACAATCTCCGTGGAATTTAATAATCACCATACTCCTCAGGATATAGCTGAATTAT
>DTTG01000092.1 GCA_012964845.1 Fidelibacterota bacterium | reverse complement strand
TCCGCAGCGGAAAAATATTGGTTCCATTGATTTCTATCTACAGATTTTATTGATAACTCAAAAATGATATCTGCGATGCTTTACAAACTTATTCAAGTCCGAAAGGAGAAATTTTAATGGTTTCCGGTCTTCATTCTCCGGTTTCCCTACTCCTTTTTTATTTTCTCCAGTTTTCATTAACACTTTTCCCTAAATCTTCAATCACAAATAGTCAATTGTTAGTTGTCAATATAAATCGAGTAGTTAATTACGCAATCGAGTAGTATATTACCATCCATGAAAAATTCATATACACGTTATCCGTTACAGAAAATTTTTGGTGCTCCCAGTCATATATCCATATTACGTGTTTTAAATCAATTAACGCAGGGAATCAGTGGGAGGGAAATCGCGCGACGTGCGGGAATGAATGACCGTACATGCAGATTATCGCTTCAACGATTAGAACAATTAAACATGATAGAAAACTTAGGGGCAGGTAAAACAAAATTATTCAGGCTAAATCGAAAGAATTATTTTAATAATCATGCTATTCCGTCCATTTTTGCTATCGAGAATAAATATTTACCAACGCTTATGGAAAAATTAAAAGACGATTTACACAATAACTGTGTATGGGCATGGATATATGGAAGCGTTGCTCAAAATACAGACTCAGAAACCAGTGACCTAGATGTATTGATTGTTGTAAAGGATGAACAAAAGGTTGATCTTTTAGAAAATAAAATAACAACATGGAGTGCAGACATATATACGAATTTCGGATTGTCCTTTTCACCCGTTATTTTGACCGCGGATCAATGGCAGAATAGTAAGCAATTCCACAATTTAAAAGAGAACGTTATCCAATCCAATATCCCATTGGTAGTCAACATGCTATAATGGTGGCAAAAAAGTTATCAAAAAAATCTGTAGATAGAAATCAATGGAACCAATATTTTTCCGCTGCGGAAGAGTATTATAATGGAGCGTTAAATAATTATCAAAGTGAATTATGGACATCCGCATCCATTTTATTCGTCCACGCAGCAATAGCATACACAGATGCCTTAACCATTAAGGCGGGCAGTGTAAAAAGTGCCGGTGATGATCACGCCTTTGTTATGATTCTAGTTAATCAAACAATTTCATTAACACCAGAAGATAAAAAGGCTCTAAACAGATTAGGTAAAATACTAGGTGAAAAATCCAAAGTGTCCTATGGCGGAAAAGTATACACTCAAAAGCAGGCAGATAAAATCAAGATCCTTTTTATTAGGTATCGTTCCTGGATAATCAATAAAATTGACCAGATTTCTTAACCCATTTTATTGGTCGGATCAATCATTCATTTGACCATCCATTAATCCATTCATCCATCACTCCAGTTAAAAAATAGTAAATTGAAAATTGTCATTAGTAAATCGTCAATTTTTCCGTCAATTCTCAATCATCAATGGAAACGATTTTTAATGTCAAGCAATCAATCTAACTTTAGCCATGAAATATAAAGTAAAAATAAAAAAATCAGATGAAGGATATTCCGTTTGGTGTCCCGGTTTACCCGGCTGCTGGTCCCAGGGCAGGTCAGAAGAAGAAGCTCTGGAAAATATCCAGGATGCAATAAGGGAATACCTTGCAGCAGTAGATGAACTTTCAAAGGGAGACGCCACTCATCTGGTTGAAGTACCTGCATAGAAATTTGTGCCAAAACTTCCCGGAATTAATCACCAGCGCGCAGTCAACGCGCTCAAGAAAGCCGGCTTCAGGGTTCTCCGACAGGGAAAACATATTACCATGACGGACGGTGAAAGAATTCTGACCATACCCCGTGCCAACCCTATCAATGCTTATACCATGGCAGGGATTATCAAGGATTCAGGTTTATCAATAAATGAATTCAAACACTTAATTTGAACCAGTTACTTTTTACGACTCATTGATTACTAAAATACATTGAAAATTGAACATGCAATATTTAAATATCGTGATAAATTAGGCACATGATGCTCACCACTCACTGTTCACTATTTACTGTTAACTGTTCACTCCTCACTCCTCACTATTCACTGTGAACTATTCACTCCTCACTTTTTCCTATTCACTGTAGTTTTGAAATCTCCAAACACGCCCAACTCCCCCAATCCCGAATTTCAAAACTATTATTTCGAAGAAGATACGATTTCTCTAACGGATATAATGCTCACTCTGGCGCGTCAGTTAAAGGTCATTATTATTACGCCAACGATTTTATGTACTTTAACTATTATTTACGTTTTGTTTTTTACAATGCCGGTTTATACATCTGCATCCAAGATTATGTCTTCGTCCAGTGGAGGGGGTATGTCCCAGGCTGCGGGTTGGGCTGCCCAGTTTGGCGTTGCAATGCCTACAGGTCAATCCGAACCAAAATGGGTTTATCCAGAAAATATAAAAAGTATCTTGCAAAATA
>DTTG01000091.1 GCA_012964845.1 Fidelibacterota bacterium | reverse complement strand
TACCCTAAGCAAGATCAGAGGCGTTTTTTCAAAAGGTATAGAGATTAGTAAAAATAACAAGTAAAGGAAATAACATGAGTGACGTAAAACAAGGAACAGTTAAGTGGTTTAATGATTCAAAAGGTTTTGGATTTATAACTCCATCAGATGGTGGTAAAGACTTATTTGTTCACATGAGTGAGATCCAGATGGATGGTTTTAAAACCCTGAAAGATGGACAATCTGTTGATTACACTGCCGGTTCAAGTGAAAAAGGACCCTGTGCAACTAATGTAATCCCTCAGTAACACCTCTCACATATAAAAGAGAGGAGTTCTGAATTCCCCTTTTTTGTAGTATGACAACCCCCTGTTTTCAGGGGGTTGTTTTTTTGTGGGCAATTTTAATTTCCCTAAATCAGCTATTTAATCAACGAGGGCAACATGGAGTAGTATCTCCTCAGTAAAACCAATAAATTATGTAAATTGCTTAAAAAGGAGTTCAATTATTGAACTCCTTTTTATTATCATCACATTCTTTGAATTTTCTACCCCACGAAGAGCTAAATTAACCCCCTTTTCACATGAGCAATTTTCAGAAAAATATCATAATTACCAGTATAGGGCATTTTCTGGTACATGCCATGACGATGATCCTTCCAGCTATTTTGGTATTATTAGAAACCGAATATTCTGTTTCACTCATTTCTTTAGGTAAACTGTTAACTGTTCAAATATTATTCCTGGGGCTTGGAGGATTCCCTGCTGGTATTTTAGCGGACAGATTTGGTTCCAGAGCAGTGCTCATCACTTATTTCATTGGGCTGGTGATTTCCTCAGTATGGCTATATTTCTCAACTACTTTCACCATGGCAGCCATAGGATTGGGATTCCTGGGGTTGGTAACCGGGCTGTATCATCCGGCAGGATTAAAAATGGTAAGCCATTCACCAAATGTCTCCCGCTATATGTCCTACCATGGAGTGGCTGGAAGTTTGGGCTTGGCTGCCGGTCCCATTTACGGTGGCTGGATGGCAAGTTGGATGGGGTGGCGAACTGCCTATCTCATTCCTGGCGGTTTAGCCTTATTAGGATTAATATTTCTTTTAGCTTATCATCATGAGTCGACCCCCAGACCAAAAGAATTTAAACTCAACTTCACGGTCACCAAGGTACATCTCACCATTTTCACTGTGGCGTCTTTATGGGGACTTGCACACCATGGATTATTTAATTTCCTTCCCTATTATTTCACCGAATCAGTGCAAACGGGCTTTGGCACAGTGGTAGGCAGCGGATTTTTAACTGGATTTGTTTTGTTATTGGGCGTTTTTGGTCAGTTACTCGGCGGTCGCCTTGGTGAACGCTTTCACCGGAAAAATCTATACATTTGGGTAGTAGCGCTTAATATTCCTTTTTTAGTTATGATGGCATTTTATCAGGGTTGGTACCTTGTAGGCATCACAGGCATTTTGGGTGCTGTAAATTTTATGTTTCAACCGGTGAATAATAGTCTTTTGGCAGATGTTACTCCCAGTGACCAAAGGGGTGTTATATATGGATTTTCAGCAGGAATAAGTTTTGGAGTGGGCTCCTTAGCGGGAGTCATTGGAGGCTACTTAGGAGAAATGGTATCTATTAATTATATTTTCCCCAGTATGGCGCTATTTTTACTACCAGCAGTATTATTTGCAATTTTATTGAAAAAACTTATATAATTACGTTACATTTAATACTCTTATTCCGACGAATTATTACTATATAAACACTTAATTGGAGATTTGTTATGACCCTGAAAGAAAAATGTGCTGTTTTAGAAGATAGAGTTAAACGCCTGCAAGAGATAGGTCTTGCTTTATCCACTGAAGATGATATTAATGTAATTTTTGAACTCATCATGGATGAGGCAAAAAATATAACCAATGCTGATGGTCGAACTTTATATATGATCAGTGATGATGGTAAAACCATGAAATTTGAGATCATGGCTACAGATTCCATGAATTTTTCCCAGGGCGGGACCACTGGTGTTGAAATTACCATCCCTCCTATGCAGCTTTTTAATGAAGATGGAACTCCAAATCATTCAAGTATTGTAGCATATTCTGCAAATACGGGTAAAATAGTCAATATTAAAGATGCCTATAAAGAAAAGGGTTTTGATTTTACTGGCGCAAAGAATTTTGATAAAAATACTGGTTATCGTACTCAATCAGTGCTATCAGTTCCCCTGAAAAACCATGAAAATGATATTGTTGGTGTAATGCAGCTCATTAATGCAAAAGATCCCAAGAGTGATAAGACTATTTCTTTTTCAGATGATATGCAGAATCAGGTAGAGTCTCTTGCATCACAGGGTGCAGTGGCTCTCACGAATAAAAGGTTGGTGGCTGAACTAAAAAATCTTTTTGAGTCATTTATTCAACTTATTGCAACTGCAATTGATAAAAAGTCTC
>DTTG01000090.1 GCA_012964845.1 Fidelibacterota bacterium | reverse complement strand
AGATCAATTACCCAATCTGATGATGTAATTACATCCAAATTATGTTCAATTACCACAACTGTATTTCCCTTATCTACTAATCCGTGTAAGACATGCAGAAGCATTTTCACATCTTCAAAATGAAGACCGGTTGTGGGTTCATCTAATAAATAAAGTGTCCTGCCGGTCCCCGCTCTGGATAATTCGGCAGCTAATTTCACCCGTTGAGATTCTCCGCCAGAAAGGGTTGTGGCTTGTTGTCCCAAGTGAATATAACCAAGTCCCACATTATTTAAAGTTTCTAATTTACGTTTAATTTGAGGATGGTTTTCAAAAAACTTTAGGGCATCCTCTATGGTAAATTCCAAAACTTCTGATATTGTTTTTCCCCTATAAACTATTTCAAGGGTTTCCCTATTATATCGTAACCCTTTACATTCTTCACATTGAATATACATATCAGCCAAAAAATGCATTTCTATTTTTATGAGCCCTGCACCTCGGCAAGTTTCACAACGGCCCCCCTTCACATTGAAGGAAAATCTCCCAGGCTGATACCCACGGATTTTTGATTCCGGTAATTGGCTGTATAAATCCCGAATATGGGTAAACACACCCGTATATGTGGCAGGATTGGAGCGTGGAGTTCGCCCAATAGGTGATTGGTTAATATCTATAACCTTATCCAAATGCACCATCCCTTTTATAGATTCAAAATGTAGCGGTTTTCGTAAACTGGAATATAATTCCCTGGAAATTAAGGGATACAAGGTTTGGTTTATAAGGCTTGATTTACCCGAACCGGATACACCGGTAATGCTCGTAAATTTTCCTAATGGGAATTTCACCGTAACATTTTTTAAATTATTTCCCGTAGCGCCAATTAAGGTTAATAATTTTCCACTTCCCTTTCGACGTTTATTCTGTACTTTAATACTGGCATGTCCCGTTAAATATTTCCCTGTGAGTGAATCTTTATTTTCAATAATATCTTTAGGAGTACCACTGGCAACTATTTTGCCCCCATGGGAGCCGGCACGCGGTCCTAAATCTAAAACCCAATCTGCAGCAAGAATAGTGTTTTCATCATGCTCCACAACGATGACTGTATTTCCCAAATCCCGCAAATGCTTAAGCGTTTTAATTAGCCTTTGATTATCGCGCTGATGAAGTCCGATGGTTGGTTCATCTAAAATATACAGCACTCCTACAAGTTGAGATCCAATCTGTGTTGCCAGGCGTATTCGTTGTGATTCACCCCCTGACAAAGTGCCGGATGAGCGGTTAAGCGTAAGATAATCCAATCCCACATTTACAAGAAAATTTAATCGCGATTTAATTTCCTTAATGATTTGCTCTGCTATTTCAGCATCACGTTTGGATAATTTTATATTGTTGAAAAACTCATGCAAAATTCCAACCGTTTCTTCAGTGAGTTCTTGGATATGTTTCTTCCCAATCGTTACCGCAAGACTGGCAGGCTTCAAACGTGCACCACCACACTCTGGGCAATTTTGGATAGCCATATATTTTTCTATCCAGTCCCGCATTTGCCCCGATTTTGTTTGGGTATATCTCCGCTGTAAATTGGGGATGACACCCTCAAACTTCCCTTTATATTCTCCCTTAAATTTTTCGGACTGATATGACATGGTAATTTTCTCCCCAGGATGTGTTCCGTAAAGGAGAACTCTCTGTACTTCTTCCGTTAATTTTTTCCACGGTGTTGTGAAATTAAAATCATAATGGAAGGCCAGACTTTTCAGGATTGCACTATACCAGTTTCCACGAGGCTGTTCACCAATGGGATCGATAGCTCCCTGAATAAGTGATTTTTTGGGATCGGGAATTACAAATTCAGGATCAATGGATACTTTTGTACCCAGTCCATCACAACCATTGCATGCACCAAACGGTGAATTAAAAGAAAATGCCCTTGGCTGCAGTTCTTCAAATGAAATATCACATTTGGGACAGGAGAAAAATTCACTGTAAAGATGTTCTTTTTTTCCAATCTCATCAATTATCACCAACCCATTGCCAACTTTCAAGGCCAATTCAATGGAGCCTGTCAATCTATCTTTAATACCTTTTTTTGATACGAGACGATCAACCAATACCTCAATACTATGTTTGATATTTTTTTCTAAATCGATTTTTTTAGATAGATTTATTTCTTCCCCATCAATTCGAACCCGGACAAATCCTTCCTGGGCAATAGATTTCAAGACATCTTTAAATTGTCCTTTTCGACTTCTAACAGCAGGTGCAAGGACTTGAAACTTGGTACCATCTTTAAATGATAAAATTTTATCTACAATTTGCTGTACTGTTTGCCGCTGAACGGGACCACCACAGCTATTACAATGCTGAACGCCTATTCTGGCATAGAGCAAGCGCATATAATCATAAATTTCTGTAATAGTACCTACAGTTGAGCGGGGATTTTTACTGGAAGTTTTTTGTTCAATTGAAATTGCGGGTGACAACCCTTCGATGTAATCCACATCTGGTTTTTCCATGAGCCCCAGAAATTGCCGGGCATAGGCAGAAAGTGATTCTACATATCGGCGTTGACCTTCAGCATAAATGGTATCAAAGGCCAAGGATGATTTACCTGATCCGGACAACCCGGTAATAACCACCAATTTATCACGGGGGATTTCCACATCAATATTTTGTAGGTTATGCTCTCTGGCACCCTTTACAAAAATGTGGTTTTCAAATAAAAATTTGTTGTTTTTCTCTTTCATGCGGAACCTGAAAACTACATGAATTCAGAGCAGAGGGTAAAGAGTTATTTACAGGATTTTATGAAAATTCCAGACTGGCAATTCGAACTATTTATTAATTTGTCGCAGCTGATGTATCTGTTGGAATAGGTGGCGCAGGCGGGATTTCTACTTTTGGTTTTTCTCCCCAATAGGTTTCCCGAGTGGAAAGCATATAAGTAACATTTTGATCAGCTAAATACACATTAGGGTCATTACCAACTCGAATATAGCTGCGGGAATAATCAGATTTTGATCGCCCGAAAACATAATACCCAACCGTTTCACCCTTAGAATCTATGACGGCTAAATGGGTACCTGTAGAATCATCAACAGAATATTTACCGTATTTTTCGGGATTTTCAGAAATGATGGTACCCCTGTTCACTTTTAAGACCTTGTCAAACAGGTTATCCATTGACCGGGGCTTAACCTCTAATGTATCATTTCCTGATATTCTCCACAGCGTGTCCACACGGGCAAGTTCAATTGCTTCTTCTCCATTTTGAATTAGAAACTTGAAAATATCTTCCGGATCATTAGAAAAAATAGCTTCCGTTGAACTTTTGTGTTTTGATTGAGAACTTTTATTTAAGAAATATAGTCCTATAAATACAATAAGAACAATAAGTGCAATTTGTACATTCTTAGCCATAGATTTCCTCCAAAACTTTTGCCCGGTTTTTTTCACGTCTCATTCTTAATCCACCAAATGCAACTACAAGAAAAGATGGGAGAAGAATATTAATCCATTTCCAGCGTGCTTTTTCATCATCTTCCAGTTCCTGCAGGGGCCGGTTGGTTATTTCGCGACTTCTGAGAGAAATTAGCTCCCTGTCACCTAAGAGATAATCAACTGCATTCATAATAAATATGTGATTTTCTGGTGCGGCACCACCTCCGTCGTCTGCAATAAATTTAGAGTCTGGAATCAAAATCAATTGGCTTAAAGTACCCGTTTCCGAATGGGAAATCTCTGCCAGTGCGCCCAATACTTTGCCAGCTTCGTTCAGCTGACGAAATGCCGGGTTTGCTTTGGGATCAGGATTCAAATTAAAAAACTCTTCCATTGTTGTTGATCGATTAGAACTTGTAAACAAGGGAATGATATTGACATCTTCAGCGCCAGCCACGCTATCATTAATTACAATTTCACTTGGAAACATCAAGCGCACAGACTCTAAACCATTCACCATTACCACTTCATCATTAAAATTACCCTCTTTAATAATGGGCAAAAAGGGATAACTCATGGGAACAGGAATGCGAATGAATCCCAAATTCTGCTGAACATTCACCTTGCCGCAATTTTGATCAAGAACCAGGTTGGGTGCAATATGTAAGCCATACGAATCCAGCAATGAAAATATATCCGACACTACCGGATTTGCCTGTTGAGTAGCAAGATCGGTTTTGATTCTGTTCTGGGCTAACAGCACATTCCCACCCCGATTAATAAAATCTTCTAAATTTTGGAGCTCATCTACGGTTAATGAATCTTCTACACCATTTATTAAAAGTAAGGTAATATTTTCAGCAACTGCCTGACTCAGATTTATATTTCGAATATTGTAACGTTGAGCCAACAATTGAGAGATATTTTCATTTTTGATTTGCTCCTGACCCCCTGTTTTAGCAATGGCAAGAGTTTCTTTGTTAGTATCCACCAATTTCTTTATTTTCGTGGTAATGTCATATTCCAATCCGGTAGTTGTTTGGATTACCGGAATAGTTTCCCGTTCATCTTCATAAAGGAAAACCATGCCCATATAGACTCGCTTTACTTCAATATTATCATTTTCAATGACTTGTAATTGCACGGGCTGAATTCCAGACTTCTGGGCATCTTCCTGCATTTTTTCATCATCATCTGTAGAGTAGAATTCAAAATGGATATTCCCATTAGAGTATGCTGTATACTCTTCTAAAATATCTTGGAGGTACCTCCGGTTATTACCATATTCTCCGGGAAGATTATCCGAAAAATACACTTTCATTGTGAGCCGATCATCAATTTTACTAACAACTGATTTGCTGGAATCGGACAAACTGTACATTTTATTTTCTGTTAAATCCCATCTGAAAAACAAATTTCTGGATACAATATTTAATAGAACCAAGATAGTTATGACTATCCCAATATATGTCAAAAACGATTTTTTATTTTGAGTACTCATTGTTATTTCCACCTCCGAATTTCTAACATACGAACTGTCATAAACAAAAATAATCCTACAACCGATGCAAAGTAAATAAGATTTCTGCTGTCGATCACCCCTCTTGAAATATTTGACAGATGATAGTCAACACTGAGATATTGAATAATCCCTGTGAGCGCAGCAGGAACAAACATGAGCATTTTATCCATAAGAAAGAAAATCAGCACAATAAATATCCCTATAATAAATGCCACCACTTGATTATCAGTAAGGCTGCTGGCGAAAGTACCCACAGCAGAATACACAGCTCCTGCAAGGGCAATCCCTAAATATCCTGTGAATACAGCCCCATAATCAATGTTAGTCCCAACCTGGGTCAAAGTAAAAAAATGTACCAGCGATATTAGTAAACCCGCCAATACCAAACTCAGAGCTGCCAGAAATTTTCCCACCACAAAATCCAAGTCTCTTAATGGCAGGGTGACCATAACTTCCATTGTTCCCAGATTTTTTTCCCGGGCAATCAGACTCATGGTTATTGCCGGTATAAAAAAGAGGTACACCAGGGGGATTATGTTAAACAGTGAGCGCATGTCTGACTGGTTAAAAAGGAAAAAGGTTCGTGTGAAAAAATATCCTGTAATAACCGCAAATATGACCAGGAAGATATAGGCCATTGGGCTATTAAAATAGGACTTCATTTCTTTAAAATAAATTGCTTTCAGGTTACGCATTTGCCTTGTCCTCCATTGTGAGGGTTCGGAATATTGATTCCAGATTTACACTGTGAGGACTCATCTCTGTCACTACCCAATTGGAATCTATGGCGTATTGAAATAGTTCCTCTCGGGGATCTTTTTCTTTTGGATATTCTAAATGAAGTATTTGAGACCCATTTCGTGTTGTAGTGTCAACTAAACTGATGGATGGAATTTTTTCTGTCAGTGCTTTTACAGTGCTATCTTCAGCATTTTTAATTTCCAAAGTGAGTTTTGTATTCCCCATAAATCCACTCATGAGCTCTTCATTGGTTCCATCAGCTACAATTTCCCCTTTATGAATTATAATAATTCTATTTACTGTGGCTTGGATTTCCTGTAAAATGTGGCTGGACATGAGTACCAATTTTTCTGTTCCCAAATCTTTGATAAGATTACGAATTTCTACAATCTGGTTCGGATCAAGACCCGTAACCGGTTCATCAAGTATAAGAATTTTGGGATCATGAATCATTGCACATGCCAAGCCAATTCTCTGCTTGTATCCCTTTGAACATTCAGAAACCATCCTATGAATGACTCCTTTTAATCCACACTGTTCTATTACTCGAGCTAATGAATTTTTAAATGCTTTACCAGTAATGTTGCGGATATTACCAGTGAACTCCAGCAAATCATATACTCTCATTTCAGAGTATAAAGGATTCAATTCCGGGAGGTATCCGATTTGTTTTTGAATTTCCAGAGTATTGGATTGAATATCTAAGTCGTTTACATATACATTTCCTGTTGTTGGAGTAAGATACCCTGTCATCACTTTTAAGGTGGTGGATTTTCCTGCACCATTTGCTCCTAAAAATCCAACAATCTCACCATCGTTTAATTCAAAATTGATGGATTTAACGGCTTTAACATCACCGTAGAACTTGGATAGATTTTCAACTTTTATCATTGTGGTAATTCCTATTTAACTTTAGTAAACAGCTGTTAATTGATATGTGTAGAATTTGTTCCTGATTTTTAACTATTTTCTTTAACAAAGGAGGTTCCGTCCCATTTGAATCCTTCATATTCAAATCCAGAAAAACCTTCGATATCCGTTATATTATTTTCAGCAATATAGCGTATGAATTCTCCTTTTACTGCTTTACCAAAATGTCCTGCAGCAGATTTTTTCCCTTTATTGGTTATTTGAAAATCTACAGTGATTACATTATCCTTATTGGGTTTATATGCTTTTCTATGTACCTGAGGCAAAAGGTCAACAATAACTTTTTCATCTTTTAGAGTTTCAGTAAGTATGGGGTTCCAATGGTGTTGAAGAGACAGCACATTCATCTTTAGTTTATAATCTGGAATAGGTGTTTTTGGAGTGAGCAATCCAAATAAACCACTGAAAATATAGATATACTTCTCCATATAATCTTTTGCTTTTTCTGAAAGTGTGGACCAACCGATGTGCTCATATACTACTCCGGTATATCGTTCTATCGCCGGTGCACAGCGGCTGTTAAATGCATCCTGGTTTTGCCGGTGAAACATTAACGCTTTTTCCGGCGATGTTCCGTATACTGATGAGAGGTCTTCATCATCAATTAACTCCAGTAACCGTACAACTTGGTTGACTTCTCGCTCGTACCTGAAATTAGTTTCTGAAAAAAGGGTTTTTCCCGGTTTTACTTTTGCTTTCCCCTCACTTGGTGGAATTAATATTTTCATGAATATTCCTTATTAGATTTTAAAGTTAGATAAATGCTGATTAAAAAATGGTGGTAAATTTAAGATTATAAAGAAAAGAATCTCAATGGATATTTTAAATATTCGCTGTTTACCCGAATATCAGGTGGTAAATTAGTAGTTATTGCAATGTACCTTGGTCAAGAATAAAAAAACATTCCACTAAATAACTTGACAAAATTGTGAATGATATGCTTATCGTTTTAATTAAATAAATTGGTATAAAAAGTTCATTCTTTCATAATTACTTTTCGTAATTTTTCTATATGGGAAAATCATGGACACCGGACAGTTGGAAGATACTACCCGCTGAACAACAGCCGGATTGGGAAAAATCTGAGGCTTATTCAAAAGTAATATCTGAAATATCAGGCTATCCTCCTCTCGTTTTTGCTGGTGAAGTAAGGGCATTAAAACAACAACTTGGTGATGCAGCTCAGGGTAATGGATTTCTAATTCAGGGTGGTGATTGTGCCGAAACCTTCGATGATTTTCGGGCGGATTCTATACGAGATAAACTTAAAATTTTACTGCAAATGTCCGTCGTCTTAACCTACGGCGCTTCCTGCAATGTGGTAAAACTGGGGCGCATAGCCGGGCAGTTTGCAAAACCTCGCTCTGCCAATACAGAAACACGTGATGGCATTGAACTTCCATCCTATCGCGGGGATGCAGTAAATGATATAAATTTTAATGAGGATAGCCGTAAACAAAACCCCAAACGATTATTGCGAACTTATAATCAATCCGCTGCCACTTTAAATCTGCTGCGCGCATTTACTACTGGCGGGTTTGCAGACTTAAACAAGGTCCATGTGTGGAATCAAGAATTTATCGCACAATCCCCCCAGGGGAAACGATATGAAGAAATTGCAAACAGCATAGATGATGCCCTCATATTTATGAAAGCGGTAGGAATTAATTCAGACAATACTTCAGCATTAAAATTAGCAGAATTTTTCACATCCCACGAAGCTCTTTTATTGGGATATGAACATGCACTTACACGGCAAGACTCTCTTACTGGAAAATGGTATAATTGTTCTGCTCATTTTCTGTGGATCGGCGATCGTACACGCCAACCCAATGGTGCACATGTAGAATTCCTATCAGGAGTTGACAATCCCATAGGCATAAAGGTTGGTCCTACTATTAATGAGGAAGAACTAATCACCCTTTGTGAAAAACTAAATCCGGAAAACGAGTGGGGAAAACTTACTCTTATATCTCGAATGGGAGCGGACACTGTCCGCAGTAAATTGCCTCCACTCATTAAAACAATAAAAGAAAGTGGCCAAAAGGTTCTCTGGGTATGTGACCCCATGCATGGCAATACATACAAAACTGATAACGGGTATAAAACGCGGCATTTTGATACTATTTTGGAAGAATTGGAACACTTTTTCGCCATTCATCGTGCTGAAGAAACTATTCCCGGAGGTGTCCATTTTGAATTAACCGGCGATAATGTAACTGAATGTCTGGGTGGTGCCCGTGAAATCAGTGATTCTGATTTAAATTCCAGATATGAAACAGCCTGTGATCCCAGACTGAATAATGAACAGAGTCTGGAGTTGGCATTCCTGGTTACTGACCTTCTGCGCAATGGCCGTTGATGAGTATATAATTATTAAAAACGTAATACGTGAAATAAATTTCTTTACATATTTAAACAATTACGTTTTAATATAATCACGTCCAAATATTTCCGCTTTCCGCTTATAAAACCCCGTAAATTCCCCCACTTTTTTCAAAACCGATTAATTATAGGAGTACATTATGTCAACGCTTTCCATCCATGGCTATGGAGATGATCTCACCGTTAATGATTGTCGTCTTGGAGACCTTTCGCCGGCAGAACACGAAAAAATAGAATTAGAAAAAGGTGGGCGAAATTATAATCCCCTGGAAAATGTGGTGGTGAGCCACGTAAAGGATTCTTCCACACTTATCTGCAGAAAACCATCAGAAAATGGAGTGGCTGCCTATATAGAAGAAGAACTGATTGATGGACTTTGTTGTTATTCTGCAGTAAATCAGGGGCAGCTCAATCAGACCATTGTTGATGCTGTGGTTAAACACCTCACTGTAGAAAAATTGCCAACTGTACCACGATCTATACGGCATAAATATATGAGCGCTTTTTTATTAGCAACCACAAGCATCACCGAAATGGACCGGGTCGTTCCAAAGGTTGCTGGGGTGGAAGCTCCTGAACTCATGTTTAAACTTTCCCGGCGATGGGGTTATAAGGTAAAGGGCATTCCTGAAAACGAGGCAATTATTGTAGCTGCAAAGGGGAATTTTCATGGGAGGACTGTAACAGCCGTTTCCATGTCAGATGACCCTGATGCAAGAGAGGGATTTGGTCCCTTTGTTCCGGGGATTGAACTGGTAGCGTTTAATGATATTGATGCTCTCACA
>DTTG01000089.1 GCA_012964845.1 Fidelibacterota bacterium | reverse complement strand
AGGGGTGGATAGGATGTCCAGCCTGAATTAGCCGCACCGCCTGGAAGGAAGAAACTCACAAGCATGATGACACCACCAATGAAATACACCCAATAGGAAGTCATATTCAATTTTGGAAATGCCATATCGGGAGCGCCGATCTGCAGGGGAACGACGTAGTTACCAAATGCCCCAACTACCAATGGTACCACACCAAGAAAGATCATGATGGTTCCATGCATAGCGCCAAATACGTTATAGAGATCTGAGGGTAAATTTCCGATGCTGGCGAAACCATTTAACTCGGCCAGCCATTGGATCAGTCCGCCGATAACCGGAACCGCCTGATCAGGAAATGCCAATTGCCAGCGCATGACCATCATGAGGGAGAAACCAAAAAATAAGAATAGCAGGGCAGTTATACCATATTGAATTCCAATGGTTTTATGATCGGTTGAAAATATATATTTCCGCCAAAAACTTTCTTCGTGATGTGAATCAGACACTAAATCCTCCAGATTCGTAAAATTTATGTTATTTTATGTTTGAATTACCTTGATATAGCAAGTAAGAATAGCAGAAAATTTATTGAAGGTATTAGATACAGACAAAAAGAAATTTAACGTATAAACATAAAGAGCAGGATTTACATTCTCAATTAAATATTATTTCCTAATAAGGTAGCAACATACAATAAATTATGGGGTTCATTTCTATACAATATTTCTTGAATAAAAACTTTCTAATATTTCTAAAAGTGGCCGGTGTAGTCTTATCATTATACCTGTTTCTGGTTGGAATCAACGGGCTGTCAACAGCCATAAAACATTTGGGTGGAGACTTTGCGGAAAAAATGCTGTCTACTACCAGTAATCCGTTTATAGCCTTATTTATTGGAATTCTTTCCACAACGATATTTCAAAGTTCCTCAACCACCACATCTCTAATTGTAGGCATGGTAAGTAGCGGTGCATTGAATTTAAGTGGTGCAATCCCCATGATTATGGGTGCAAATATTGGTACCACCGTTACCAACATTATAGTTTCTATTGGCCATATAAATCGAGGCAACGAATTTAAGCGGGCTTTTGCAGCGGCAACTGTACATGACTTCTTTAATGTATTTGCAGTCATTTTACTTTTTCCAATTGAAATTGCCTTTGGATTACTGGAAAAAACTGCATCTGGATTAGGAGCATTACTTTTTGGTACGGTCAGCATTAGCAATGAGTTTGACAGCCCAATAAAGGTAGGCATAAAATGGGGTGTTCACCATATTGAAAGCCTTAGTTTTGAAAATAATATTGTATTTATCATCCTCAGCGTTTTACTTACCTTTGCTATGTTGTATTCCATTGTCAAGCTTTTACGGAGTTTAGTTTTGGATAATGTTCAGCAATTTTTTGATCAATATATTTTCAAGACAGCAATTCGAAGTATTCTATTTGGAATGCTGTTAACTATTATGGTGCAAAGTTCATCAATTACCACATCCACCATTGTTCCCCTTGCTGGAGCGGGAGTACTAACACTAAGGCAGGTGTATCCATTTACTTTAGGTGCAAATATCGGTACCACCATAACCGCAATTTTGGCAGCCCTTACCCTTAACGTAACGGCATTGGTAGCGGCATTTGCCCATTTATTTTTTAATCTCTATGGAATTCTGATTATTTATATGAATCCATTATTCAGAGATATACCCATTAACCTGGCTAACTGGATTTCGGAGGTTGCAATAAAGAATAAATTTATTCCGCTGGTTTATTTAGTCTGTTTTTTCTTTCTTTTACCATTTTTAATCATACTTATCGGGAGACAATAATGTTTAAACAAATCTTTGAAATTTTCAAATCAGATAGCTTATACGAGCAGGCCTTAGTTGAGTGTCATGAAATGTTGGATATTGATTTAACCATGTTCAAAGCTTCAATCCAGTCATTACGAAAATCAGATTCAGCGGATATTGATATTGATATTTTTGCAATGGATAAAAAAATTAATGAATTTGAAAGAGATGTTCGCAGAAAAGTAATGACTCATTTAGCAATTGGAGGTAAAGAAGACATTGGTTCCGGACTAGTCCTCGTTAGTGTGGTGATTGATATTGAAAGAATTGGGGATTATACCAAGAATATTTATGATCTCGCGGTAAATCATCCTAAGAAACTGGATGGTGGTACTGTTGAAGAAAATTTGGCTGATGTAGAAAAAATATCCTTCGATTTATTTGAAGAATCCATAGATGCTTTTAAGAATCAAGATATTGAAAAAGCTCGAAGTCTCATGGGATCATATAAGGAGAATATATCTTCCCAATGTGACGCAATCACCAATAATATAATTACCGGAAAGGTTGGAGATATTGAAGTTGGAAGAGCAACATCAGTTGCGCTTTATGCTAGGTATTTAAAAAGAATTGCTGCTCATTCAAGAAATCTTATTTCCAGTATCGTAAATCCT
>DTTG01000088.1 GCA_012964845.1 Fidelibacterota bacterium | reverse complement strand
ATCAGCAGCTAGTTTCACTTGTTCAACTACATCTTCATTTGACCATTCGTCGGGGTAATATGACCATACAAGCCCCATAACACTAGCCGCATTTGGGCTGGCCATAGAAGATCCATCCCATGATCGATAGCCACTCCCAATAATGGTACTCCATATATTTTCACCCGGTGCGGCTAAGTCAACGGTTTTATGATAGGTTGCCCAACCTCCCCAGTTACCATTACAATCTACTGCAGATATTGAAATAGCATTATCATAACTGGCTGGGTAATGGGCTGCATATTCTTCATCATTGGCTTCTTCGTCTCCATTTCCAGCAGCTGCAACTACGATTGCACCATAGGTATTAAAGGCATTATTAATTACAGAATTTTCAGATGATGAATATCCACTACTACCCCAACTATTATTAATGATAGTACGCATTCCGGCAAAATACCCTGCTTTGGCAGCATAGGTGATGCCATCATATCCATCATGGATTCCCGGCTCTTCAGTTTCAGGTCCATCTTCAGAACATTTCACTGCTAAAATACTGCCATTAAAGATGGGGGATGCAATTCCAATTTCATTATCTGTGGTGGCAGCTAAAATACCTGCCACATGGGTGCCATGTGCCCAGTCACTATCATTTAAAACACCATCTTTTGGAAATGGATCATTATCTGGCGTCCCCCACTCTCCGGAGGCATCCCATCCAATGAGGTCATCTATGTATCCATTAGCATCATTATCAATATTATCCATGAATAGAGAGCCGCTAACGAGTGCATCACGTAAATCACTTTCTCCATCATTATTCTCATCAAGTTGATTATCTTGAATATAATTATTAATTTCCAATGCAGAAACATATCCATTATCATCTATATCTACCTCTCCTGATTCCAAGACCCAAGCACGTACCTCCCCTTGATTTACCCAAATATTATCAATCAAATCTGGATGAGTATAGTCAACACCTGTATCTATTGATGCCAGAAGAATATTCTTATCACCAGGTGTTTCATTGGGGATATCCCAGTAATCCCAGGCAAGGTCTACCCTCATATCATCTAAACATTGATTATCAAACTTGTCATCATTGGGCTCATAAAATAATTGATGGATATATTCTGGTTCAGCATATAGAATAAAGGGGAATTCCTGAATGGATGCTATGGATTGGTCGGTTCGACCCAGACTATTTTCATCTATATAGGAACGATAAATCCTGTTGAGATAGATATCGCCATCCCTGTCAATTTCTGTAGCAGATTTTATCCAGGGTTCAATTTTAATAACATCATGAGACTTGAAAAAATCATCTAACTCCGGTAACCCCACACTCAGTCTGCCTCTATTGAGGGATATTTCTAAAGGATCCAGTTCGGGTTTCAGGCAAAATAAGAAGGTATTGGGGGATAGCTCTGGCACTGAGCCAATAGCGATATTAATAATAGTAAATGAAACTAATAAAAATAATTTACAATGATCCATCGTTTAATATTTAGGAGATAACATTAATAATCTTAATCAACAATTTCAAAGGTACCGCCCCGGCGGATATCACTGGCACCTTCAGTTAAAGTGACTGCATTTACACCCCCGAAAAATAGATTCTTTTCTTCAAATGGATGAAGGGTAATATCTTCTGGTAAATCAGCTGTAAGGAAATCTAAACCCGGTTCACAGTAAAGCGTTTTTCCTTCCAGATGAATTCTGGATGAAATAATTGCTTCATCAAGCCCCATGCCTTTTACCATATAGTTGAGAATGACCTGCACGATGGCAGACCGAATTCTATTACTTCCTCCACTCCCTAATAAAATAAAGGGCAGATTATCTTTCATGATAATGGTTGGGGATACCATTGTTGGCAATCGCATAGGGTGACGCCATTGGTGAAAACCTAAAGGATTAAGATCTTCTTCACCCAGCATATTATTCAACATTATACCCGTACCGGGAAGAATATACCCACAGCCCTCACCATTGGTTGTTGTTACACTGGCACAATTCATATCCTTATCAATAACACTCACATGGGTAGTTTCTCCCCTACTAGGATTTATAAGATCATCATCAGATTCCATACATTTAGAAAGAAACTTTACCAAATTTCCATTAAATATTTCATCTTCCAATAATTCTTCAATCTGGTATTCTTTATTTGGATTAGTACAAACATCCTTCCGAGCTAAATTGGCAACTACCATGGCTTGAACAATGTGGTTAATATTTAGATCCTTGACTTTTCCTTCTTCCAGCAAACGCAGTAAAAAGATAATGAGCGTTCCTCCTGATGAAGGTGCAGGGTTGGAATATACCTTTGTCCCCATAAAGGGTGTCATAACCGGTTTGCGTACAGACACATGGTAGAGGGCTAATGCTTTTTCAGTCAACAAACCCTCTTTACCAAAATTTCGGGCAATTAATTCTGCATATTCCCCCAAATAAAAAGAT
>DTTG01000087.1 GCA_012964845.1 Fidelibacterota bacterium | reverse complement strand
AACCCAGAGTCCACTATTAGATTTACCTATGCAACTTTGATCTTTCGGAATTAGCTGGTAGGGATATATAGATTGTAATCCCTTATACATTAATTTTCGAATTCTTCCTGAAAAAACTTCCTGAAAAAGTATAACATCATAATTTTCTGCAGTATTGAGTGTATGAACAATATTTTCTGCTCGCTCAACCCGATTATGCAGCCACCCGTAGGGAGCCGTGAGCATTTTAATATTCCACGATAAAATGGTAAGATCATTTTCTTCTGCAGAAAATACCATTCCCAATATAAATAAACCTATAAAGGGGAATTTACTTTTTCCCAGCAAATGATTCAATATCTTCCAGCATTTGGGGTAAATAGCGTTGGTTTGCCTGGTTTACTATCCAATGGGGCACATCACCACCGGGGTCAGTACAAACACGGTAGGTTAGTTTTGATTTATTTTCTCCCTGCGTTACCACCCAGCTGCCAAAATTAACAGGCGGCAACAAATGATTTTCAGGATTAAGCTCAGCTCTCAGTGTATCGGTTCTCACCCAATGAATACTATTGCCAAAGCGAATGGAATTAAACTGATATAGGCGAGGAGATAAAAAGGGTACATCAAAAACTTGGAAGGCAGTATAACTGCTATCGCTTCTTCTATGGTACACTCCCGCATCAATTATAAAGGCATTTGGGAATACCACCGTAGATTTTTCCACCAGCCAAGCTGCATCAGCTAACTTCTCCATTTTTACATCGCTCAATATTTCCGCTTTTAAGGCAGGTATGGGTGAATCGGGTAATAGTTTACTATACACCAATACACGATCCGTTTCTTTTACCAATTCCCAACCCTCATTATTTTGAAGTTCATCCCAACTTGAAGGATAGGGATGGGGTGAAGCCAACAGAATGAAGAATGAAAAATTAAGAATTAAGATTAAATTTCTACTCATCTCAGGATGGTTTATCAATTTCTATAATTAACTGTTCGGCTATTTGCATACATGCTAGTACGGCTTCCGGCTCTATTTTATCTACGGTATCAAAATTGGTATGGTATGGTACATCCCCGCTGGTGAAGGTAGTGTCGAGTCCAATGATAGAAAGAGCTGGAATTCCTGCCTTTGCAAATTCCGCCGCATCAGTAGATCCTCCCCCAAAGGGCATGTTCATACTGGGGATATTATAGCCCAGGGACTTTGCAATTTCTTTACATTTTTCACCTAACTTTTCATCCAGAGGTACCGTTCCATTTATTTCTGATTTAAGAAAGCGGAGGTCTTGCAGTCTGTAAATACTGTCCATATTTATATTGTAAGTGGGAATAGATTTTAATGTTTCTTTATGTAATTTGACATATTCTCTGGCGCCACGCAATCCACTCTCTTCAGCATCGGGGCAGAGAAATACCAAAAGGGTATGTGTCAAATTTTGGGTTGAAAAATGATCTGCTAACTTTATGGCTATGGCAGATGAAATTAAATTATCGCCCGCTCCTGGGCTCACATCCCAACTGACAAAAAAGAAATATTGGAGCATGAATATTAATCCAAATCCCAAAATATAAATAAGCTCTTTATTAATATCGAATGAACCTGATTGGGTTATCCATTGGTAGGAAGCCCAAAGACTGATGGCAGTTATTAGAAAATAAAGGCCTGTTGTAATGATAACCCTAAGCTTATATAATTTTTGATTTTTATTGAGAAAACGAAAAACATGAGGGCTGTCATAATGACCACTGATTATGATGGATTGCTGAACTTCAGCAGTTGGTTCAATGGTTCCGGAAATATTATAACCATCTGTTTTCTTAAAAAGCGGATCAATAAATTCTTTATAAAATACAAATTCACATACAGCCATGATGCAGCCAAAGAATGTGAGAACTGCTGCTAAAATAGTCCAAGCACCGCTGGTAATTAAGCAGATAAATGCACCTAAATAGGAAATGGAAAAATAGCGGATAAAATATAAAAAAGCATCCCGGCTACATTGAAAAGCTTCAGAAGTGGTCTCAGCACACGATTTTCCCAGTTCAGCTTTTAACCGTTCACCTGCTTTTTTACAAGCGGGGGTCCCCGTTAAGCGAGGGCCAAATTCATCTATAATCTCTGCGGTGAGATTTAATGCTGATTGTGCCTGTTCTTTGGTAATATTTGATTTCAATTCTATAATGCCCTACATGGAAAGTGAACCTTTGCGGAAATCTGTTTTTCCTATTCGTACATTCACCACCGTTGGTTTTCCAGATTGCGCAGACTCTTTTGCCTGGGTTAGGACTTCGTCAATTTGATTTTCATCATCAATAAAATATCCAATACCCCCCAATGCTTCTACCGCTTTGTGGTATTCAGTTGGCGCTAATTCAGTACTCACTGCAGAACCCAACATATGAACTTGATCCCGGGCAATTTGTGTCCAACTAGCATCATTTCCAATTATAGCAATTACCGGAATTTTATGGCGGAC
>DTTG01000086.1 GCA_012964845.1 Fidelibacterota bacterium | reverse complement strand
TGTAGATGAGGTATCCCATTGCGATAAACGCCAAGATATAAAACAGGGTGGGTACTTGATGGGGGGAGTAATCGGTCATGCGTTAAATATTGGATTAGAATACATAGATAAAATTAGAAAGGGTTCTGCAAATTGTAGAGGCTTTTTTATGCAGTTTAGTGTAGTTTTGGCTCATTGAGAGCATTTTATTTAGTCACGTATTAGTCATAGTTAATTTCAACTAAATTAGGTCATTTTATTAATATATTTAGAAGCTAGATGTTTAGTTGTATTGAAGGGATTTATAAATAATGAGTAATCAGCTTATATTAAAAGCAGCACATTTTGCTGCTCAGAAACATAGAGATCAGCGACGTAAAGATGAAGATGCTTCACCATATATCAATCACCCAATTTCTGTAGCTAAGATAATTTCTGAAATTGGTAATGTAGAAGATCCTGAGGTTTTAGCGGCAGCTCTATTACATGATACAATTGAAGATACGGAAACGACAATAGATGAGCTAATCGATAATTTTGGAGAAAGAGTCTGTAGTTTGGTGCAAGAGGTAACGGATGATAAAACTCTGCCAAGGCTTCAACGTAAACAAAGACAGATTGATCATGCTAAAGAAATATCAGAAGGTGCTGCGCTTATTAAGCTGGGTGATAAGATCTCAAACGTAACGGATATTACAAATACACCGCCTACTAATTGGGATAGTAATAGGCGATTAGAATATTTTGATTGGGCTGAGAAAGTGATTAATAATTGTCCGAAGGTAAATACTTCATTAGAAAATCATTTTAAGGATAGTATTCAAAAGGGAAGGGAAAAATTGCAATGATCTTTTCCCAGCCAAATGGTGAAATAAAGCTTGAAGAAGAAGCTCATAAATATATTCTAACTGGCCATGAAGATATTGAGTTTACCAGCGTAACTACTTGTATTTCTGAATTCTTCGATAAGTTTGATAAAGAGGCAGTAGCTTATAAGCTTGTCACGACAATTCCCAAATATAAAGGCAGATCCGCAGAAGACTTAATTAAAGAATGGGATTTAACTGCTACTTATGGTACCGCCGTTCATAAAGAGATCGAAGATTATATTAAACTTAAAAAGGCTCCTGAAATTGATAGAGCGATAGCTGGAGTTAATTGGCTAAATAAATATTTACAAAAGTCAGATTATGATATATTTTCTGAGGTTATTGTATACTGTAAGGAATTAAAAATAGCTGGGACTGTGGATCTACTTGTATTTGATAAGGTAAATAAAAAATATAGTATATTAGATTGGAAAACATCTAAAGAGATCAAAACAGATTCGTATAAAATGAAAACTGGGAATAAACCAGAGACTAATGATTTACTAGACTGTAAGTTTAATCATTATGCTCTTCAGTTGTCTCTATATAGATATTTACTGGAGAAAAATTATGATATTATGCTAGATGATCAGCTTATTATCCATCTAGATACTAATACTGTTCATGGTTATTTAACACCCTACTTCAAAGAGCATATTGTATCAATATTAAAACATTATTAGAGAGTATTTATATGTCATTTATTAAATCAATTAAAAAATCAGGCAGCAAAATCAATTTATATAAACTTGATAAAGATATCCTTGCTAAGCAAACAAAGGGTACGACATTGTTTAGTAATGGTATCAATATTTGCGTTCTAGATCTTGAAACTACTGGCCTCAATATGGAAGAAGATAAGATTATAGAAATTGCACTAAAGGTTGTCAAAATAGATAAAATTGATGGGAATATTATTTCTTTTGAAGAGTCATATGAATCATTTCAAGATCCTGGTATGCATATAGAGGATAACATCAGTAAGATTACAGGTATAGATGATGAGATGGTTGCAGGGCATGAAATTGACTGGAATAAGGTTAATAAAATTGTGCAGGCTTCAGATATTATGGTGGCGCATAATGCAAAATTTGATAGATCATTTATGGATAGATATATGCCGCTTTCAAAAGACAAAATATGGGCATGCTCAGTTTATGATATAGATTGGCTAAACCGTGGTTTTGTTAAAGGTTCCCTGGAGCTTTTATCTATTTGGCATGGCTTTTATTATGATAGTCATAGAGCAATGAATGATGTTGATGCAGTTATTCATCTACTTACCCATCCATCAAATAAAGATAATAAACCAGTTGTTGAACTGATCAACAATTCACAAATTCCATATTATGAGGTGATTGCTTCTAAGAGTCCGTATGAATCAAAGGATATTTTAAGATCTCATAATTATAGATGGAATGGTGAGAATAAATATTGGTGGAAACGTGTAAACAAAGATGAAATAGATAAGGAAAGAAGTTGGCTAACCGATAGTGTATATGATGGCTATTTCATGGGTATTGTAGAGGAAGTACTTATTCAGGATAAGTATAAGAAATAGCTGCTCAATAATAATTATTACTAATAATGAGGATTTACATATGAGATTTAGAGAACTGCTACCTGAAATTCAAAATAGAAAAATAA
>DTTG01000085.1 GCA_012964845.1 Fidelibacterota bacterium | reverse complement strand
ACTGCCAAACCAGGCCCCGGAAATGGATGGCGGTCAATTACAAAATCCGGCAAACCCAATTCACGACCCACACGCCGGACTTCATCTTTAAACAAATCCCGAATGGGTTCTATGAGTTCAAAATCCATATCCTCAGGTAAGCCCCCCACATTATGGTGAGATTTTATGGTTACCGCTGGTCCCAAAGCGCTGCCGCCGGATTCAATCACATCAGGATATAGAGTCCCTTGGGCCAAAAACTGAGCATTTTCTTTTTCTTTTGCAACCGATTCAAAGGCACGGATAAACTGTTCACCAATAATTTTTCGCTTTTTCTCAGGGTCTGTAACTCCTTTCAACTTGGATAAAAATGTTTCCGCATAATCGTATTTGTGGATGTTTAATCCCAAACCATCTTTCAACGTCCCCATTACCTGATCCGCCTCATTCTTTCGTAGAAGTCCATGATCAATAAACACACAGGTTGATCGCGTACCAATTGCTTTATGAAGAAGAGTTCCCACTACTGAGGAGTCCACCCCGCCACTGAGGCCAGTAATGACTTTACCGTTATCACCAGTTATATCCTGGATTTTAGAAATAGTTTCAGAAATAAAATTAGCAGCAGTCCAATCTGCTGTACATTGTGCAATATTAAAAAGAAAGTTAGAAATTATGGTTTCGCCTTCAAGGGTGTGAATAACTTCAGGATGAAATTGCACACCATATAAAGGTTGATCTTTATGGTGAATAGCCGCAATTACATCATTAGAGGATTGAGCTATTATTTCAAAACCGTTACCCAAGCTGTCAATTTCATCTCCATGGCTCATCCACACCTGAGATTCATTTGCTAAATTTGTTAATAAGGGGGATTCATTTACTGTATGCATTTTTGCAAAGCCATATTCACCCTGCCCTTTATGAGTGACATTACCGCCATTTTGGGTAATCATAAGTTGGAGTCCATAGCAAATCCCCAATACGGGTATGCCCATGCTTAGTATGGAAGGATCAACCTGGGGTGCATTTTTATCATATACACTTGATGGTCCACCAGAAAGAATGATTGCTGGTACATTTTTTTTATTTAGCTCCTCCGCAGTAATGGTATGTGGTAAAATCTCTGAATATACATTTTGTTCTCTTATTCGCCGAGCTATGAGCTGTGTGTATTGGGAGCCAAAATCAAGAACAGCTACCGTTTGTTTATTCATCCTCATCAACCTCAGATAATTCTTCTTTTTTAGATGCCCCAAAGTTGAAAAATGAAAATAAATCGCTCAATGTGGTTTTTAATTCGTTCCTGCCAACAATGTGATCAATAAATCCTTTTTCCAGTAAAAATTCAGACCGTTGGAATCCTTCGGGCAAATCTTCCCCAATAGTTTGTTTTATGACCCGAGCGCCTGCAAAGCCAATGAGGGCATTGGGTTCGGCTATTATAATATCGCCAAGCATGGCAAAACTGGCAGTTGTTCCTCCAGTGGTGGGATCTGTTATCACTGTAATGTACAATCCCCCCATATCAGAATAGCGGGCAAGTTTTGAACTAATTTTTGCCATTTGCATGAGGCTGTAAGCACCCTCCTGCATTCTTGCTCCACCGGAAGCAGTTATTATTACCAATGGGAGATGATCTTTCGCAGCACGATCGATTGCCTGGCTGATTTTTTCACCAACTACTGATCCCATACTACCGCCAATAAACGAAAAATCCATTATGGCTAAAACAGCTTTAATGCCGTTCACATTTCCAACCAGAGTTTTTACAGCATCCTTATTTCCCGTTTTCTCCTGAGCTGCCCTTATTTGATCTGTATAGTTTTTTGTGGCTTTAAAATTCAGCGGGTCAACAGATTGCACATTTTCAGCAATTTCTTCGTATTTACCATCGTCCATAAGCAGTTGAATGTAATTATCGCTGGTGATGCGAAAATGGTGGGTACAGTTTGTACAGATGAAATGATTCTCTTCCAGCATTTTTCTATACACAACTTCCTGGCATTGGGGACATTTCAGCCACATTCCTTCGGCAATTTCCCTTTTGTCTGAAGTTTTTATCTTTTCAGATTTTCGGCGAAACCATTCTGCCATTTTAATTTATCTCCAAATTGTATAAAATTGCATCATCTCCTTTTGAGTAATAATCTTTTCGTATTCCCGTTTGAACAAAACCCAGAGATTGATAACATTTTCGGGCAGAAAAATTATTAACGCTCACCTCTAATAAAATAACATTTACTTTTTGATCTGCAACTATTAAAATTATATGTTTGATGAGTTTCTTGCCAATTTTTTTTCTCAGATGGTCCGGGTGAACTGCAATATTATGCAGGTGAAACTTATTTTGGGAAATCCACCCAAAAATATAACCCACAACCTTTCCATCTAAAGTATATACCCAATTTTCAGAACTAATATTTGCCTGAATATCACCTTTAATTTGATTTCGTGTCCACGGCTTTTCAAATGAACTATTTTCGATTGAAACTATCTCATCCAATTGACTTAAATGAGC
>DTTG01000084.1 GCA_012964845.1 Fidelibacterota bacterium | reverse complement strand
TCCTCAGCTAAGAATGCATGAACAGGATATTATTTTCCATTTGAATCCGGAAATACTGAAGGATATATCTGATAGTAAAATTGAAGAATATCTCTATAATGGTGGTCATTTAGTAATATTCCCGAATATTAATTCTGAGGGCAACACTTATGAATATATTAATAATATTTGGAGTGAGATTTCGAAAGAGTACAAAAATTTAAGTAAACAATCACTTGGGGATGGTTCTTTTCAGGAAATAAATCTGAATTCTGTACAATTTGATGAATTACACAATTTATTTTCACCTCAAGCCGCTCAGGACAGAAATATCAAACTCTTTAATTATTTGTCTCTGCCATTTCATCCTGAATTCAGTAAAATGCAGTTGAACGACGGCAGTCCCGTTTGGAATAGATATTCTTTGCAGTCTGGCATTTTAGATGTCTTCGGATTTGCACTGAATTTAAATTGGACCAACTTTCCCATTAAAGGTACATTTTTACCTTTTACTCATTATTTAATTTACTCTAATACCACCAATAAGCAGGATATATACAAAAGTACAGGTACCTCCTGGGAACAGATTCTGGATGAGTATTATTCAAATAGGATATACCATATTCCGCCGGATGGCTCAAAAGAGATATTAATTATTGATAATAATAATAAAGTTACTGTGAATTTGCTAAAAACACCCGGCTACCATAGACTTCAAACAGATGATATTGAAATTGAAAAAATAGCAGTAAACATTAATAGTGAAGAACTGCAAAGCCAAGTTAGGGATTTTAAGGATATTAAAGAATTTACGTCAGGGAATATTGAAGTGATTTCCATGGAAGATGATATCCTGGCAGAAATAAAACAGGCGAGGATTGGCGTTGAATTATGGAGATATTTCTTATACGCTACCATTTTATTACTCATACTTGAAATGATAATATCAAATGCAAAAAAACAACGATAAACGAGAAAAAGCATTTCTGGTAGGCGTTATATTAAAAGGCTCTTCCCGGGTTCAAATTGAAGAACAGTTAGAAGAGTTAAAATTTTTAGCCGATACCGCTGGAGCGGATATAATTGGCAAGTTTACACAAAACCGGAGCAGACCTGATCCTGCAACCTTTATTGGTAAAGGGAAGGCTGAAACTATCATAAATCAAGCCAGCGAGTTAGATTGCAATTTAATAATCTTTAACGATGATATTTCACCAACCCAAATAAAAAACCTCCAAAAAATAGCTGGGGAGACCACAAAAGTTATTGACCGAACAGGACTTATTTTAGATATTTTCACAAAACATGCCAAAACGAAAGAAGCCAAAACACAAGTTCAGTTGGCACAACTTGAATATTTTCTGCCAAGACTAACTCGAATTTGGACTCACCTGGAACGGCAAATGGGGGGAATTGGGACAAGGGCAGGAGCGGGGGAGACCCAGATTGAAATTGACAGGAGGTTAATTAGGAATCAGATTGCCAAATTAAAAAGAGAACTCACCGCCATTGAAAAACAGAGAAAGGTTCAAAATCACAGAAGAGTAAATGCTTTTAGAATTGCCTTGGTAGGCTATACAAATGCCGGTAAGTCAACGCTCATGAATGCTTTAACAGATGCAGATGTATTGGTGCAGGATCAATTATTTGCCACTCTGGATACTACCACAAGAAAATTAGAAAATATAGAAGTTGGCATACCAGTACTATTAAGTGATACCGTGGGTTTTATTCGGAATTTACCTCATAATTTAATTGCGTCATTCCGATCTACACTGGGAGAAATCAGGGATGTGGACTTACTACTAAAAGTATTTGATGCATCTTCTGACAATATACATGAACATATCGATACTGTTGAAGAGGTATTGAAAGAAATGGATATGCCCAATAAAACCAATATTATTGTATTAAATAAAATTGATGCCATCACTGACCCTCAACAATTATCCGGGTTAAAAACACGATTTAAGGAGGCCAGCTTCATATCGTCACTGAAGAATATTGGCTTAAAGGAGTTGAGTGACCGAATAGAAAAAACCATTACTTCAGAATTTCAAAAAGATGTATTTCATTTGTCATTTAAGCAGACAAAACTTTTAGATACCATTTACACATTAACGAGAGTATTAAAGAAAAAGTCTGATTATAATGGAATACGGTTGGAAGTTGAGGGAAATCGGGAATCTTTAGATAAAATCAGGCAGATAATTGAGAAGTAAACAAAGTACTCGCAAAAGGACCCGATTTTCAGATAACCTTTTTATTGGTTACAGTGGGTATCCCTTGCTTAATCGCAAGTTTCCTTCATTCCAGCGGATGCCGGAAAAGGCCTGCTTTTGAATAAGTCAAATAAAGATTCCCATATTATAAGTTGAAAGTTCTGAAAATAAAAAATCCTTCTGCGAATACTTCATTTCAAAAAGCTATGTTTAATTTACAGAGAATTAATTAAAAACAATAATATGAAAATTAAAATAATTCAAACCACAATAGATTCTATAAAGATAGCTGAATCAATATCTGAACTATTGGTAAATAATAATGCATCGCCCTGTGT